>JBDSDL010000128.1:0-4867 GCA_039920585.1 Nitrospiraceae bacterium
CATCTGCGACCATCGGTGAAATGTACTTGCCCCCCTTCAGGACCTCCTTTGCAGCAAACAGCAGCTCATCTGTCACCGAGGTTTTCAACACGTACCCCTCGACTCCGACCCGAAATGCTTCGCTCACAAAGTGCTGCTCCGCGTGCATCGTCAGAACGATGATCTTGACTTCGGGGCAGAACTTCTTCACGTGGCGACAGGCATCGAGTCCGTTCAATAAAGGCAGAGAAATATCAACCAGTGCTAGGTCCGGGCGAAACCTTTTCATTGCTTCAATGAAGCTACGTCCGTCTGTGGGTGTAGCGACCACACTGTATTCTTTTTCCAAGATCTTGACGAGACCTTCGGCAACAAGACGATGGTCCTCGGCCACGATAACTTGCGGTTTCATGCTGTTCAACTCCTTTTCCCAAGACAAGGTTTAATCGAAATAGTGCGAAATGAAACCGGTGGTAGCAGATCTCACCACACCAGGGTTTCGCGCAGCTGGGCGGCCCTATCCCAGAGTCTCAGCAGGCACTTCTCGCATCCTTTCCCTCCATCCGTGCCAGGATGACCAGACGCGTCGTCAGTGTAAAGCCACAGGGAATGGCCTTGCAAATTCATCTGCCCTAACCGGTGCCAGTTCACTCATAAGGCTGCCACTTGAGGTCTCTGCATCACTTTTTCGGTTGTCCGCCCCGTCTGGCTAGACGTTGAGCTAGCGTGCACAAACCGCGGGCCGAGTGAAACCTCATAGGTTGAGTAACCGAGTTGGCGCAGCGACAACCGCCCGTCCCTCGACATCCGATCCACGGCGGCGAATACCTCGCCCCAAGTGAGATCGGGAAGGTATGTAAAGACATCGTCGAAGCAGCAGGAACCACTTTCCCGCAGCCTGTCAAGAATAACCTCTTCTATGGGTTTCATAGCGTAGAACCTCCCGGTTAAAGTGAGGTGCTCGTGTGTGCCCCGCATAATGCACAGGAATGCCCCTGGTGGAACCTAGGAAATGCCCTAGTATGGTCAGAAATTATTATCACCTTTTCAGTTGTGCCATTAAGGTGAACTGCCGGCCATCTTCACGCATCGACACTCTCGAACCAACGACGCAGGGAGCATCTGCTGAGTGAGCCATCACATTGGGGGGCCTGCGCCCGCAGATCACCTCTGTCAGGTGTCAACAAATCAGGAGATGGAGAACCCCCCGCCAGAGGCCAAGATGAATCTCAAGGGTGAGGAAATAGCCTGGTTCCGAGCCCTGTCAGATGCTGTCATCCAGCTCAGGGGATATCGCCATCGCATTCTAGAGTTAGTGTTACTCAAGTGAACTAGGGGTATTCCCAGTACCAGAAACAGCTGCATGACTTTACGATACCAACAGAAAGAGAACAGCACTTCATGGCGTTGCTGTTCTCTGTGGCGGAATCGTGAAAGAAAGGGGAGCTTATGGCACAGGAAACCGTGTTCGCTCAAATCACTCATGAGGCGCCGCCCGGTTCGAGGACGAGCACCAAGACGCCGATGCTTCACGTCTGTTGTTTGTGCGGACTCCTTCAAGACGAGACCGGACGCTCTCTTGATCAGGAGCGCTGGGTTACGCAGCGAACGATTCAAAAAACATATGGTGTCCACCCGGACAATTGCCTTCTCACCCACACATATTGTCCGACGTGTTTCACGCGGGTCATGGATAGAATCCGCGAGTGGCATGACGGGTGAGTGATTCTGAACAGGAGGCCGAGATCTCCATCGAACAATCAAACCAGGACCTCTTCGAGAAACAATGTGCATGACCGGCTCGACTGAAGTGGGTGAAGCTGTCTCTATCGGAACCACAACCGCACATTATTCTCTACCGGAGAGCCTCTTCGTGCTCCTCCACCAGGCTTCGAGTCCCGAAATTCATAGGCGCGGGTTGTGCGCATCGAGCCGGCGAGACCTCCTCAACGGCATAATACCTGCCCGGCGGACATGAGATCGGTCCAAAGAGCGAACGGTAGAGTCCGATCGGATACATGCCCCTGGATATAAGTTTCCATCCCACCATGCAGGTGATACGGGCTATATCGAGCACCGGCCGAAAATAACTCGGCCGCGCTCCAGGACGGAGCAAGGCTTCAATGGGAACCGCCAGGCTTCGATGTCCTAACCGTGTGGCCTCGATTAGGATTTCGCTTTCGAAGACGAAGCTCCTAATTTTTCCATGTTTGATCTTCACGCGGCGCAACAGTGATGCGGGATAGACACGAAAGCCCGACTGACTATCTGCAAATGAATAGCCCGCGGCCCAGGAGATCCAGAAATCAGCCACACGGTTCGCGGCATAACGCCGGAAGGCCGCGCGTCGCTGATCTCGACGGCGCGCACCGATGATCACATGATCAAGATAGAAGGCCGCTTCAGCGAGCAATCTTGGAATGTCTTCCGGCGCATGCTGGCCATCGCCGTCCAGAGTCACGACTCCAGAGGCTCCAGCCGTCAATGCCTGCTGAAAGCCACGCCATAGGCTGGCGGCTTTCCCGCAGTTCATGGTATTTCGCAGTAATGTGACTGGCAATCCAACCAGGGCTTCTGCCGTGCCATCGGTAGACCCATCGTCCACGACGATCACGCGCGTGCACTGTCGGGTCGCCCGTAATGCTACGTCTCTAATCGTGGCGGCTTCGTTATAGGCGGGGATCACAACCCAATATTTGGCCACGACGTTGGCCTCCGAATGTGTACGGGCGTTCATACCATCCCTCCGTTGAGACCGATCACTTGGCCCGAGATATAGTCGGCCTTCTCGGAGGCCAGGAATCCGACCAGGTACGCAACCTCTTGAGGCGTGCCGGCTCGCTTCATCGGTACCAAAGCCTCGATCTTTTCCGGCTTGCAACTCTGCTCGACCATCCGCGATTCGATAAAGCCCAGCGCAACCACATTGACGGTCACGCCACGGGAGGCGACCTCCCGTGCAAGCGATTTCGAGGCGCCGTGGAGCCCCGCTTTGGCTGCTGCGTAATTCGTCTGGCCTCGGTTGCCGAGCAAGGCCGACACTGACGAGATCGTGATGATTCGTCCCCACCGTGTGCCGATCATCGGAAGGAGCAACGGCTGAGTCACATTGAAAAATCCTCCCAGCGAGACCGCGATCACATGGCTCCATTGATCCACTCGCATCCCCGCCATCGGGGCATCGTCGTAGACGCCTGCATTGTTCACGAGTACCTGGATCGGACCATCTTCCAGAATCTGCGCCAGGGCACGTTGGGTGGCCTGGGTATCGCTGATATCGAAGGAGGCCACGCTGGCCGATCCGCCTGCTCCGATAATCTGATGGACCACCTCTTCAGCCGCAGCGCGATTGCGATGCGCATGGACGATGACGTGCAGGTGTTCCTGCGCCAGTTGTCGGCTGATCGCAGCCCCGATTTGACCGCTGCCGCCTGTGACTAAGGCTCGCTTCATGATGGGTGGGCGTGGTACTTGAGGAATATGGATGCGCGCCCATCCAGAAACTCTTCTCGCCCAACCGACACTCGAAACGCATAGATGAAGCAATTCACCTCGCCGACCAAACGGGTTGCCTGAACCGTCATGTCTCCCTT
Organism: Nitrospiraceae bacterium; assembly: GCA_039920585.1. Taxonomy (GTDB): domain Bacteria; phylum Nitrospirota; class Nitrospiria; order Nitrospirales; family Nitrospiraceae; genus Palsa-1315. Next base: position 3,573 of record JBDSDL010000128.1, read on the forward strand.
CACGTCGTCCAGACGAATGGCCCGAAGCATCAGATTCTTTACGGCTCCCAGATATCCAACGGTGAGTCGACGCTCCTTCCCTTGCTCCAGAAGCCCGACATGCACCGCCATCGCCTGCGCCGCATACTCCAGGCCGCAGATCGCCTCCAATCGGTTGTCTCGCCGGAGTGGATTCGTCGCGTCACGATGCGACGCGGTCGTACACAAAATGCTGGTCTCATCCCACTGCTCGACCGCATCCAGCAGACACATCGTGCCGTGGTGCGGAATCAATTGACTAAGAGCGGCTTTGCCGATCCTCAGCATGGCCGCACCCGGATCAACACGTGTTGGTCTTCTAGATACTCAAGACGGACGAGTGTGCTGCGTTGCCTCGCGACGGCGGCCAGAAGCGGTAACGACCGCGCGGCTTGATTCCCTCTCCGAAGAGCTTCCAGTCTGGCGTCATCCATGCTCGTCGCTTGCTGAGCGAGATCAGTGGAAAGAGCGAGATCGAATTGAGCGAGGCTGCGCGGTGCAGGAGTTTGCGTCAGCAACAGAGCGGCTGCAAATCCTCCACTCAGGGGTCGCGCAGCATAGAGAGGAGGGGGCGGCGGAAGATCATAGGCCACCAGGAGTACAGACCTCTCCTCGATCTGCGCATAGGCGGCCGCTTCCAGCAAGGCGGCACAGAACGAAGAATCATAACAAGCCAGCACGGTTGACGATTGCTGTGAGCCCGTGGCGATGCCCCAGTAGCCGGACGCGGCATTATGGACGGAGTGGTGGAACAGCGTGGGCGAAATCGTCCGTTGTGGCGCAGCGAGCGCCGTGCAGAGGCGGTCCAGGACTCCGGTCTCGCCGTCGGACGACGCGAAGACGGTCGCGACCTCGCGCACATCGGCTTCCGCCTGCTGCATGGCCTCCTGAGCTACATGGAGAGCCCAACGCACACTTTCGCTGCTGCGCCTCCGTTCGTTCGGCGGAAGCAGGCTCGCACTCGGTTCCGTCGGGACGGCGTCACATGAAGGACTCTTGCCTGCCAGCACGGCCCGGCTCCCCGCCCAACCTGCGAGACCCGGCCCCAATGTCCCGATCCCGTTTACATACAAGGTCATCAGACTGTCCCGAAAATCAGACTGCAGTTATTGCCGCCAAACCCAAAACTATTGCTCAACACCCGTCGAATCGGCTGCTCCCGATTTTCCAGCATCACGTGACTGCTCAAGTTGGGATCTATTCGAGTCGTGTTCAAGGTTCCGGGAACAAAACCGCGCGTGAGGCACATCGCGGCAATTACCGCTCCCGTGACCCCC
>JBDSDL010000129.1:0-5324 GCA_039920585.1 Nitrospiraceae bacterium
GAGGCAGGCGGAATATTTGCCGTCTCCCGAATGCATCGTCACATGATCTGCCCCGATGGCCAGCGCCGGAATATCGAGCAGACCTTTCACCCGAATCCCTTTCCCCTTCATGCTCGGCATCACCGACGAGATATCGAGCTGATGTTCTGCCGGCAGCGATGCGATCGCGGCACGATCGAGCGAGACAGGCTGCACCACCGCCCCCTCGATCCGCACGACGCCGGGGCCGGTTCGATCACGTTCGGTGATGGTCTTGATCACGGCCGTCAGCATGTCGTTCAGCGGCGTTGGAATGCCGAATTGCCGCCCGATTTTCGCGACATACCCATTCAAAAAGTCGATCTCGGTCGGCCGACCGGCCTTCCAATCGTCATACATTGAGGTATGGATATCTCGAATCTCTTGTGTCCAACGGACCACCTTGTCCGCCATGTCGGCGGCTAACGGCACCTTTGCAGTGGCAGCCACCGCCACGACTTCCCCCACGATCTGGTGGATCACTCCCAGCATCTCTGGATGATCGAGCGCCTTGGACACTTTGTCGTCGATCATGACGGTCAAGGGATTGAAGACACAATTCCAACACATTTTCTCCCACTTGCTGCGCCGGATATCGTCGACCAACTGACAAGGAACCCCCGCCTGTTTGAACAGATCCGCGATCGCCAGCAGGCGAGCACTCTGATGCCCCATCAATTCCCCGATCGCCACAGCTCCCCTCTTATAATGGTCGATGACGCCGGGCTCCGCGATCTTGGTATAGATGTACGCAATCCCACCGACGACGGAATCCCGTTGAACGCGCGCCAGGATACGATCTTCCGTATCGACTCCATTCTGCAGGGTCAAGATGACGGTTCGATCGGTCAGAGTCGGCTCGATCTGTGTCAACACCTCATCCAGATCGTAGGCTTTCACGGAGAGGATAATCAGATCGGGTTTCGCGAGATCTCGCGGATCGGAAGCGGCTGGTGGATGAACGGTGAAGTAGCCATTGGCACTGCGGATCGTGAGGCCATTCTGCTTCACGGCTGCGAGCGTCTTGGGCCGGAGAAGGAACGACACTGAGAGATTCGCTTTCGCGAACTGTGCGCCGAAAAACCCGCCGACTGATCCAGCGCCTACCATGAGAATTTGTTTCATTGTGCTCCTCACGATAATGAAAGAGGCGTACTATACCACGCAAATTCGTCGGCTCGAAATGCGGTACAATTCGGGGACTCGATCATGGCCACCGACGATCAGATCCTCCTCGCCCGCGAACACCTCGCGTCCGCTAAGAATGTGACCATCCTCACGGGAGCTGGCATTTCAGCCGATAGCGGCGTGCCGACCTTTCGCGGGGCGGACGGGTTGTGGCGAAACTTTCGCGCAGAAGACCTCGCGACACCAGAAGCCTTTGAGCGGGACCCGCGGCTGGTCTGGGAATGGTACAACTGGCGGCGTGAATTGATTGCCACGAAGTCGCCCAATCCCGCACACATTGCCCTTGTAGAACTTGAACGTCGCGGACCCGATACATTCTGGCTGATCACGCAAAATGTCGATGGGCTTCATCGAACCGCCGGCTCGCAACGGCTCTCTGAAATTCACGGTAACATCTGGAAGGTTCGCTGTACGAGCTGTGGCGTCATCTCGGAAAATCGGGAAATCCCTCTTCCCGCCCTGCCGACATGCCGACTGTGCCAAGCCCTGCTCCGGCCTCACATCGTCTGGTTTGGGGAATCGCTCTGGGAGGAAGACCTGCGTCGCTGTGACGAGGCCATGCACGCCTGTGACCTCTTGCTGGTAATTGGCACGTCCGGAGTCGTCTATCCAGCTGCAGGATTTGCGTCGGTGGCGAAAGAGGTCGGCGCGCTGGTCATCGAGATTAATCTCGAAAATACTCCGCAGTCGGTCCTGGTTGATCTCTCGCTGCAAGGCCGCGCGAAAGATCTGGTTCCGCTACTTCTTTGACGCCATCGCTAGCGGAAGAAGTTCATCCAATGTCCGAATCACATACTCTCCAGACGCCTGAGCGCGCCCTGCTCGATCCAGCAACACGCCGGTCAGCCCGGCCTTCGTCGCACCTTCCATATCGTCCCGGACACTGTCACCCACATGGATCGCTTCACCTGGATCGGCCGCATGTTTTTCGAGAGCAATCTCGAAAATCTTCGGCGCCGGCTTAGCGGCCCGGGCGAGGCTTGCAATCGTCACGGTATCGAAGAGCCGGTCGATGCCGAGCCCCCGCATCACAGGAAAGAGCCGGGAATCGAAGTTGGACACGATCCCCAACTCGAACCCCTCTTCACGCAATCTGGTCAGCACGGCAAGAGTTTCAGGAAACAACGCCCAGGAGCGAGGATCTTCAAACACCTGAAACACCTGCTCGAAGAATTCATCGAACCGTTCGAACATCCCAACGCGATAAAACACATTGTGTACGATGTCGAACCACCAGAGCCGTTCACACTGCTTCAACTTGATAGGATCTGTTGCGGCAAAGACCGGCGGCGACGCGTCTTGAAAGGCGCGCTGAAAGGCTTGCGTAATTGATGCCTGCGAGTCGGGAGTCTGCCGAAACCCATACTGAACTGCATGCGTGAGGTAGATGTCCGCCACCGAACCATTCACGTGAAACAGCGTTTCAGCCGCATCAAAAAAGATGACGTGTATTGGCGTCTTCATTAGTCGTGCAAATCCTACTAACCCGCACCATTCACGAAAGCTTCATCTCCAAACAGCCAGTGTCAGGCGAGAGGCAAGTGGCCAGAGGCTAAGGGTGAACAGAAGGAAGGTTTTTCCTCTCGCCTCGTGCCCTCACCCCTCGCCTGGCTTCCAATCAATTGTAGTCAGTTCAAAAATCCGAAGTCAAAATGCGTACCTATTGTGCGATTTCTTGACAAAGAATACCCTCACTGCTAGCTTCGATATAGTTCAATAACATTGGAGGGTTAGGTGAGTTCAACCATCTTTGTCGTAGATAGTAGTCCCGCCGTCCGCCGGCTGGTCGAGCATATTTCAAAGCAGGAAGGGTGCGAGGTACAGGGGTTCCAGGATGGCCCCGCAGCCTTGGAAGCGGCACGCCGGATGAGCCCAAATCTCATCATCGCAGATTATCATTTGGAAAATATGACCTTTTCTGGATTCTGCAAAGAAGTCCACAAGTTAGATACTCTGGCAGAAACCTATATTGTCTCCCTAACCAGCCCTGCGGATCGTGTGGATGAAGCCCACTTGCGTTCGCTGGGGGTCAAGGCTTTTCTCAATAAACCATTTCAGTCCGAAGACCTCATCGATTTGATCAAGGATCTGGAGACACAGCAGGCATCCAGAGGGAACGGAACAAAGAAAAAATCTCGTTCCTGGCCTCCAGTCTCAAGCGCGACGGACTCCGATGATGAAGCTTTCACCGATGACAGTCTGACTGAAGAAGAAGAGGAACAGGCGATCGCACCCCACCCTCAACCGAAAGACTCCCCCGTGACTACCACCACAGCAGCGCGGGCCTCGACAACCGAGCCGGAAGAAGCGATGAAGGGCCTCTTCGGTCAACTTCTTCAGTCCATGTCAGAACGGACGGAAAAAAATATTGCTGACTTACTCCCCCAGATGGTGGGAAAAGATCTGGCAACCCTCGTAGCCAAAGCCGTAGAAACAGAGGTGGGCACACACATGGGTGCGTCGCTCTCAGAAGAGCGGCTGATTCAGGTACTTGAACCGTTGCTCATCACGACACTCCCGAAAGTGCTCTCACGGGAAATGTCCCTCCTCCAACCCATCATTCGACAGAGCGTGTTCGAAACCGCGAGCCCCCTGATTAAAGAGCGCATCGATCAATTCGTCCGCGAAGAGATCACTGCCGTTCGCACCGCACTGTCCGATATGGTTCGAGAACAACTCGGCTCGCTTGAGGGCCTCATCAAGGAAGAGATCCACCAGGCTGCTGCCAAGCAGACTGCTGGAATAGCCGAAGCACTCGTCCGGACGACAGCCCAAGAGCAAGTCAAACAGGCAGTTCTGCGTCTCGTGCCAAATCTAGCCGAAGAGCAGATCAAAGCAGAGATCGTTCGCCTCACACAAGCCGCGTAGGCCTCTCGCCTCCGCTCCGACTTACCCCTTCTTGACCTTCTTCGCCTTACTCCGACTGGCTGTCGCCAGTGCCTTCACCCGTGCGACACTCTTCCGATGTTTCTTTCTCGTCTTGCGGTCTTTTTCACGCCCTGTGGCCATAATCTCTCCCAATTGTAAAAAGTGGAAGCGGAACGAATCCCTCGCCCTCGCCTTGTGCGAGTCTGTATAACACACGGCTCTGCCCCCCTCAAGTTATGTGTGTCCACCACTTCGCCTTGAGAGGCATGCACCTGCATGCTAAGATGCCCCGCACTTCTAGCAAGATGCTGAAAAAGTCTGCCAGCGGCGTTCTCGCATCGTTCAGACCCTCAACGTACCCGGAGGGTACGCCTCGGCCCTTCACTCGCAGCGGCCTTGCTGGACGAACTTTTTGAGCATCTTGCTGGGACTATTGCCTGTTGTGCTACACATTCAGACCGTGGAGTGTTCGGTTCCAATATGGTTTTCCCACAGCCTGTTAGGAAATCAGCGCTGAATGAGCACACCCCAACTCGATAAAACCTACGATCCCAAGACCGTCGAAGCACGTTGGTACGAGGTATGGAGCCAGAAAGGCTACTTCCATGCCTCGCCGACCCATCCTGGCCAACCCTACAGCATCGTCATTCCCCCACCCAATGTCACAGGTTCACTCCATGTCGGCCACGCGCTGAATCATTCGATCCAAGATATCCTGATACGTTGGCGGCGCATGCAGGGCCGCAATGTGCTCTGGTTACCCGGCACCGATCATGCCGGGATTGCGACGCAGAACGTCGTGGAAAAGCAGCTCATGGCCGAAGGCGCTTCCCGGGAGTCCCTGGGACGCGAACGCTTCATTGAGCGCGTCTGGCAATGGAAGGCCACCTCCGGAAACACGATTATCAGTCAACAAAAACAACTTGGAGAATCCTGCGACTGGGACCGTCTTCGATTCACAATGGATGAGGGGCTTTCGAAGGCCGTCGTGGAAGTCTTCGTACGGCTCTATGACGATGGACTGATTTATCGAGGGGAGCGGCTGATCAATTGGTGCCCCCGCTGCCTGACCGCCCTCTCCGATATCGAAGTCGAACACGAAGACGTGAAAGGGAAGCTCTATCATATCCGCTACCCCCTCGTGGACGATCCTCACACTGCACTTACCGTGGCGACAACCAGACCTGAAACGATGCTCGGCGACACGGCCGTGGCGGTCCATCCCGACGACCCCCGCTATCGCCATCTCA
>JBDSDL010000130.1:0-1643 GCA_039920585.1 Nitrospiraceae bacterium
AGCCTGCCCTATGGCGGGTTTTCATTCTATTTTTAAGGAGAAGGACAGCATGACACGGCATCTCTTTCACTGGACAATCCTGGGACTCGTTGTCTTGACGACAAGTACGACAGTTGGATGCACCACGCGATGGATCGAAGTCACCCCCTCGCCGACCAGCCGACAAAATCCAGTCACACAGTCCGTCCTCAACGATGAACGGGTTCCGCTCATGATGGATGGGATCCGCATGACGCAGAACGGTGCTCCTCAGAATCCTTCGACCGAGGTTGAACATCGCATCTTGAACACCGTGCAGGAGACACGCTTGTTTTCGACGTTTATCCCTCTTGGAGGAAACGTCGCTTCGCTAGGCGATAAAGTTGTAACCGCCCGGATCACCTTTGATGAAACAATCGACTCTCATTCGGGAGAAACAGCGTGGAAGGGGTTTCTCATCGGAGCGTCCATGTTTCTCCTTTCGCCGGTGATCGACCTTGACTATGACTATGCCGCGGAGGCTAGTCTCGAACTTGGACGCTGGGACGGCCAGATAAAGCGTTATAAGGCACGTTCGGCAGGTACGGCTCACTATACTGTGTTCGCCGCCTCGCCGACGATAATCGGCGAACTCAAGGGACAGGTCACTGAAGCCTGTCTGGCTGATCTTATGGATCAGCTCATTCGAGACACCAACTTCTATATGGCAAGCAGCGCCCCCCTACCGAACTCGCCCATCGTCTCAGTCACCGTGAAGGCACGGAAACCCCTGCCTTCCCCTACTTCTCCTTCCGCTGTCCCCGTCTCAATCGCGCCGGCGCCGTAAACAGGAAATACCCCCTGCCTCAGCTACCTCTGGCCGACCAGGTTCCCTCAATGCTATAGTGGGTTCTTTACGAGGGAGCGCTGCATAATGGACGTTGATGCTTTTCGGCAAATGGTCGCCAAAAATCCAAAAGGATTTCTCGGTCGTTATGGATTGGGTAACAAAATTCTCCAGCAAGGCAGCAATCTCGAAGAAGCGGTCGAGCACCTGACGGTCGCCACACAGCTTGACCCGACCCACGTTGCTTCGCACTTAGGTCTCGGACGTGCCTTAGTCTCTTTGGGACGAAAGGACGAAGCGAAGCCCGTCTTACAAGCCGGCATCGACGCCGCACGCTCCGGTCGATCGAACGGAGGGGGAGACTTGGTCCCTGAGATGGAAGTGTTGCTACAAACCTTGGGATAACGAATCGGATCGTGCTAATGCAAGGAGCGCCCTATGAAGATTGAAGAGGCCAGACAGCGAATCGAGTCGGCGATGACACAGTACGGGGCACACGCCGGGGTGGCGATCGATCTTGTGATCAGCGAAGTGAAATCTGATCTCGGCGTTTCCACGGCCAACGAGTTGATCGACGAGTTCGACCTCGAATTACAATACAACATCGCCCCAATAGAACCTGGGTTCTCCAGCAGCTAAGCCATGTGCTTTCGGCCTAACGCATCTCAATTCAGGGTGCTCAAAAAGTTTATCGTTCTCACCCACCCAACTCCGATCTGCCAAGACAGCTCGTTTCCCGAGTGGGTACGTTGAGGATTTCGATGAGCCGAGAACGACGTTGAGGAGCTTTTTCAGCACCCTGCTATGCCGATAATTTGGTGTGCCATCTCCGGACATG
>JBDSDL010000131.1:0-7844 GCA_039920585.1 Nitrospiraceae bacterium
ATAGTGGATTAGCGCCGAAGAATACCCCTTTCCCTGCGGGAAATCATCCCGCTTTTCTGAGTAATTACAAGAATATGGGACAGGGGACAAGAAGGGGAGTAGAGAACCGATGGCAGATGTCACGAGATGAGAAGGAGCCGAATGAGAGGGTTCGCGCGCTAAGATCTACATGACTGGTTTTATTTCACCGGTCGCGTCTTGGAACAGTGCTCATGCTGAATGAGCCAGGTTGAGCCTTCCTTGCGCAGGAGTGTGGTGCATTGCCCGGAGTCCTGCCCTTCGAGTTCGCCCTTCCTGACCGCCTGAAACACATAGTCATAGGTCGCCCAAGCCGTGGGGCCAGGGATTCTAACTCGCAGGTTCGAGACGACACTGATAAAACGGAGGGTGCTGCCTTTGGTGAGTTCAGATTCATAGTCCGAGAGCCACTTCTCTATGGACTCCCGCGTCTCCGTCACGCCATCCTGAATCCCGACGTAGTCCTTCGTATAGAGCTTCAACACAGCTTGCTTGTCTCGGGTTTCGGAGAAGGTTGCGGATGCCATGGCGGCTTCCTTGACAGTCCTCTCGATCGCCTCCCTTTCCTCGGCAGACCAGGCCGCCACGGTCCATGAAAGACACGCCATTAACACAACACCGGCCAGCTGGCGCTTCATCATAGGCCCTCCAATCGGATGACCGTCGACTGATCAACCCGAATAATCGAAGGAGAGATCGCGAGATTGAACTAAACGAATATTGTCAAGCCGACCCGATGTGAGACCGGGCGCGAGCGCCATCCAAATCCATTCGGCAAGCTGCCAACCCGTGACATGGTCCGCCTTAAGGACATGGCGAAGATCCTGGCGGTCGAACACCTTCACGACTATGTCCTGCACCAAGCGATCCAGCGCGCCGATATCCGTCACCATACCGGTCACGGGATCGATCGCGCCATGGACCGTGACGAAGCAGTCCCACTCGCGGCCTTGATGGCCATCCTGCAGGGCCGTGAACGAGTAGCGGCGCGTGACGCTGGCGACGTCGAGCCCGGCAGCAGCCGTCACCTCGGCATACAGGTCTTCATCCTCATACAACCGAATCGCATGGAGCGTACCGATATCCTTCTGCGCGTCCAACTTGCCCCAGAGGACACGTGCCAGGTTTTCCGACGTGGGAATCCGGCTCTCGAAGTAGGGCATATCCAGGTTCAAATTCTTATGGTCGAATTCTTCGAGCACATTGAGCAAGATGCGCTTCAAATCGAAGAGATTCACGACCATGCCGGTCTTCGGGTCCACCTCGCCTAAGACCGTCACCTCGACCATGTAGTTATGTCCGTGCGCCGGTGGATTGTAGCAGAGGCCGAACACGGCGCGGTTCTTGGCCTCATCCCATTCAGGCTTGTGATATCGATGGGCAGCGGCGAATTCGATTCGTTTAGTAATCAGGACCGACGGCATCTTCTTATCCCTTTGTCCTATTCCTGAATTATTCATCCTCTCAGCACTCAGCACTCAACGCGCAGTACTATTGTAAGTCGGAGAGCCACTCTTCCCTCATACTCCCAGGCACCGGCGCCTCGGCGTGGTACACGCGATGGTGCACTGTTAACGTAACAGGCACATGCAAGTCGGCGAACGCGGCTGTCATCGACAGGGTCGGCCTGAATCGGACGAAATGCACCGCGCTGATTTTGGTTTCATGACTATGGCCACCCTCAAACTGCCCGAACACCTGCTCGCTTCCGGCGCGGATCGCGACGGTTTCGCCGTGATCGAGCCCCATGAATACATCGAGCCATTCTTTCATTCTGTCCTGCTCCGTAATCTCAATCAGCAACGTAGCACTTAGCTCACCGGACTCTGGCATGAGGGCATTATAGACGTCCAATTCATCCTGGATTTTGCGGGATTCAAGGATGTGCTCGACCCGGATCATTTCCTGGGTCTGAAATCGCAACGTCTCACGATTTTCGAAAATGAGCGTGACGAGCGGCCCAACAGAAATCCGGCGCCGCTGTTTGAGTGCAATGATCTGCGAGCGGAATTGCTCCCGCTGATGCTCATAGTCAGCCATAGACAACAGATCAGTCTGTATAAGTGGCTTCATCGCTTTTCTCGCGCTTCCCGAACGTGCCGCTCCTCCATCGTACTCCCCCTTTACGACCGCAACCCATAGGCATCACGCACAATTTGAATCGGGTGCTGCGTCGGCCGGCCGCCGGCATGGACCATGGCGCCAGCTTGATCCAGCTGTAATCCTGCCAGCGGGCAGTCGGAGGCCACGAGATCGGCCGGAACCTGTTCAATCGCTCGAACGGCCTTCTGCGCGATCAACATCGAGAGGGGAAAGAACTCCGTCTTGGTGGACCATGAGCCATCGTGGCCGGAGCATTTTTCAATCACCTCGACCTGTGCGCCGGCGCATTCCATGAGTTCCTTGGATTTGAATCCGATGTTTTGATCCCGCAGATGGCAGGGCACCTGGTAGGCCACTCGGCCCGGCTTTTGCTGAAAGTCCATAGCCAAGACGCCGTCACGTTTCAACTTCATGAGATATTCGCTGATATCGAACGTCCGTTCCGCCACGCGCCGCACCTCATCGCCCCCGACGATCTCGGGGTATTCCCGTTTCCACATCAGGCTGCAACTCGGCACCGGCGCGACAATGTCGTAGCCCTTCTCCACCCAGGGCAAAAACGAGGCGACATTGGCCGAGGCGGCCTGCTGAATCGCCGCCGCATCACCGATATCGAACGAGGGCATGCCGCAGCAGCGCTGTTCGGGAAACACGACATGCACACCGTTCTTTTCAAGGACTTGGATCGTCGCTTTACCGATATCCGTCGCTTGATAATTGACCATGCAGCTTCCAAAAAATGCGACCTTTCGCGGCGCGGAGGCCGGAATCTTCGACTTCCCTCGGCGCTGCCACCAATGAATAAACGTCTCGGAAGAAAATCGCAAGACCTGCCGATCCCGATGCACACCGATCCAGGATTCGATCATCCCGCGAAAAAACCGGAGACTCAGGGTCCAGTTGGCAATAGGAGCCAAGAGGCTTCCGAGGGCACCGATCATATCCGTCTTAATCAACAACCGATCACGCCAGCTCACGCCGCGCGTCACGGCCAGATGCTTTTTCCACGCTATCATCAAGCGGGGAAAATCGAGGGCGTACTGATGCGGCGGCGTATAGGGGCAGTGGTTGTAGCAGAGTTTACAGTAATAGCACTCATCGACGATCCGATGGTGGTCGGTGGGCGTGAGCTTGGCGACGTCACCCTCGTATCGGTCGATGCCGTCGAGCAGCGTATTGAACGACGGGCAAAGATTGAAACAGCGTCGGCAGCCATCGCAGACTTCATAGATGCGCTGCGTGTTTTTCTGGAGCTGCGCGGGATCGATGGGATTGATCAGGCTCAGACCATTCATGGGTGGGGGAAACATGCTCTCAGCCATCAGCAGTCAGCCATCAGCTCAGGAAATTGACGCATCCGTTGCTGATAGCTGACGGCTGAAAGCTGAAGGCTTCTTGTTAGAGCTGCTTCAGGCTGTCGAGCCCCTTCGTGAAGCGATTCGCATGGGACCGCTCTGCCTTCGCAAGCGTCTCGAACCATTCGGCAAGTTCAGGAAACCCCTCATCCCTGGCTGTTTTGGCCATGCCAGGGTACATCTGGGTGTACTCGTAGGTTTCGCCTTCGACCGCCGACTTCAGATTGGCTTCGGTATTACCGATCGGCACTCCGGTCGCCGGATCCCCGACTTCCTTCAAGAAATCCAGGTGCCCGAACGCGTGGCCGGTTTCTGCCTCGGACGTATCGCGGAACAAGCCTCCGATATCGGGAAAGCCCTCGATGTCTGCCCGCCGGGCGAAATAGAGATAGCGCCGATTGGCCTGTGACTCACCGGCAAATGCACCCTTGAGATTGTCGTGGCTCTTGGTCCCCTTTAAACTCTTTCCCATCGTATCCTCCTTCTGCTTAAAAAGCGTACCGTCACTGTGTCCGAGATCTTATCACTATGCCCTCGGTGAATAACATAGCGGTTCTCGTGGAATCAATGGGCCTCATTATTTGGCTGGGCGATACCGTGGCAACTCCGACTCCATCTCGGCCAAAGACTTGTACGTTTGGTCTTTCGCAGACAGGATGGGTGTCGCAATTGGCCAAGGAATGGCGAGAGCCGGATCGTTCCAGATGATGCCCCGCTCGTTGCCCGGCGCATAATAGTCCGTACACTTATACAAAAACGACGCGCGATCGCTGGTCACGCAGAATCCATGCGCACAACCTGGTGGTACATAGACTTGGAGGCGATTCTCGGCCGAGAGCTCTGCTCCATACCACCGGCCAAAGCTCGGTGACCCCTTTCGGATATCCACCACGACATCGTAGACGGCCCCGTCGGTCACCATCACCAGCTTCCCCTGGGCATGAGGTTCTTGGTAGTGGAGCCCACGCAATGTCCCCCGCAAAGACTCTGAACAGTTATCCTGCACGAAGGGGCCTGGCATACCGGCATCCGTGTATCGGCTTGCATGGTATGTCTCAAGAAAGAGCCCGCGGGGATCGCGGAAGACATTCGGTTCAATCAGCACGACGCCTGGGATATCGGTTTTCGTGATCCGCACGATTCTCCTGCTTCTCTTCTTACTTGTCTCGCTCGGCTAACCCGCAGCCGGGCTTTCGGGATCGACGATCTCAGGAGGATCGGGGTACAATTGCCCAAGCCGATCGATCAACGGCTTCGCTGCCGGTGTGCTCTGGTGGGTCGGCTCGCTCACCGGATGGTCCCAGGTGAGGGTGCGAATGCCGGCATCCGCCAGTAACGAGCGGATCGTCGATAAGCAGGCTTCCAGCGTTAACTCTGTGCCCTCGCGAAGATCGAGCACGCGTTCCTTGGGATCGGTCGGCGGCGCCTCAGTATGGATGAGCGTCCAACAACGGTCGAAAATAGTGGCTCGGAGTTCCGGCGTAACATTGCACATCGCAAGATCGGCCGTACAGAGGGCCGACGCGAACAGGACGAATTGCAAATCTGGCATTCCGGAATTCTGGATATCCAACGACGGCATGGCCGAGCATTATCGATGGCGACCGGCACGGAGTCAACGGGCACGATGCTTCGCTGCGCGCAATCGCGCCAACCGGGCCAGGCCAGGGGCGCGAGGCTAGTGGCTAGAGGGAAGAAGCCGTGCTTTCAACGGGAAGTCCTTGCCTCTAGCCTCTGGCCACGCGCCTCTCGCCCAAACACTGGCGATTGTAGCAGGAGCGCTGATGAATAATGCGAGCTAGGCGGATATCACGACCGAAGATAAGGAGTGTCAGACCATGATTACCATTTCTTTGATGGGGCAGCTTCAAACCGCCGATGGCGAACGGGACCTTGCCTGTCAAGTTCCATCTCCTATGTCCGTCCGCCAGGTGATTCAACGACAGGGCATTCAGTTGCGCCATCTCCTCCAGCTCATTCGCGAAAAGAAAGTGCTGGTGACCATCAATAAGAAGATTGCCAGCGAGGATTCACTGGTTCAGGACGGCGACGCGATTCGGCTGGTGGGGCACGACGGCATGGGCGGAACCGGGCTCGGTCCCTCGATGTAGCCGGGCCACAAAAGTACAGGGCCGGCGCCCCTCTCGGGGAGCCGGCCCTATGATTTTTCATGCGGGATGAATGAAGCCTGAAGAAGACGCGGCACGTATGATCTGCGCCGGACGATCTCAGCCTACTTCTTCCCGAGGATTGCGTCCTTGGCGGCTTTAGCCACGCGGAACTTGAGCACACGCTTGGCTGGGATCTTGATGGCCTCACCGGTCTGTGGGTTCCGTCCCATGCGGGCCTTGCGGTTCGCCAATACGAGCTTCCCGAGCCCAGGAATCACGAACACGTTCTTCGCTTCCTTGTAAGCCAAGGCGGCAAAGTCGTCCATGAGCTGGACGGATGCCTTCTTGGTCAACCCGGTCTTCTGGGCCAGGTAATCGGCGATCTGCGACTTGGTCATTGATTTAGCCATGCGAGCAACCTCCTTAAAGAACAAAGATGGTGAATGGTGAAATGTAGTAAACTCGCCCCTCGTGACTCCGCTCAGACTCGATGAATATTCATGAACGAATAGTCCTGTTGTTGGAAGCGGCGAAAACCTGCGGGAGTTTATCCAAGCGCTCCGAAGCTGTCAACCAGAAAAACACAGGCCAGGCGTAGGGAAACGCCTTCACCGGCTTCTTGCAGTTTCGAGACCAGCCAGCGTACAGTACGGTCGTCCAGCGTATTTCTGAGTCACTATTGTCTGACCTCGAGTTGCTAGCATGGCAAAAGAACTACCTATTCTGCCATCGACTGCTCAACCGACTGACGCTGAACAGGCTGAGCCGTACCAGTATTCTCGCGTATTTTGTCAGAAGGAAAACTCCCCCCCGCTCCGATTGCTCTTAGAATTTCTCACGTCGCGCGGTCAGACCCCGATCACTCCGCCGAACATGGAGGACACCATGTTAGATGAATGGGCCTGGGTCCAGATGACGCTCGGATATGATCGCAATAGAAAACCGATCCAAGTGGTCTGTGTCCGGGATCGAGGCGCGTATCAGGACGTATTCGTCAAAGAAAAGGAACTGTTCTTGGACCTCCTCTCTCCTCACGACGATGTCGAAGCAGGACTCGTGCGTGCGTTTGTGGAACGCGCTCGGTTTGTGCTTACGACTCGGTTCGCCCAGAATGATATGACTGACGACGGCTATGACTTCAACGGATGGATTCTGGAATTCTACCAAGACCAATGCAACGGACTTGTCCAGATCGATCACCAGGGCTTTTACTCACCCAAAGGAGACCTCATCGTCGATCTCTCCGTCAAAGTGGAATGAGTCCGCCATGTCAGACAGGCTCCTAGATCCCACTCCGTCCGACCCTGCCCCGCTCTATCGAAAAACCGACCACTGGTTCCAGCGGGCAATCGCCACCCTACTCGGTGAAGTTCCCTGCCGACTCGGCTGCACCAGTTGTTGCATCGGTCCCTTTCCGATCACCCTCCTCGACATTCATACCCTCCAACAGGGACTTGCTCGTCTCCCGCCAGATCACCGTCGTCGTATCGAACAGCGCGCCGTCGAACAGACCATTGCCATGGAGGCTGCGTTCCCACAACTGACCCACCGCAATCTGCTCGACAATTGGTCCGATCAGGCTATCGACCGAGTGGTCACAGAATTTCACCATTATCCCTGTCCAGCGCTAGAGACAGATGGGCGTTGTGGCATCTACCATCATCGCCCCCTGGCCTGCCGATCGATGGGCATCCCGACGGAAGATCGCGGTCTAGCCCATGGCGCCTGCGAGGTCCAAACCTTCATCCCAATCATACGGCTCCCCTCTGCATTCCGAGAGGAAGAAAATCGCTTAGCGCAGGAAGAGGCCACTGCTCTGGAAACGCTTCGCCGGACCACCGGATCAACAGGAGAGGAAGTCTTCCTGCCGTACGGGTTCGTACACCGCGAGACTCGCGAGGCATGCGAGAAAAGCGGGAAGGGTGAGGCGATGAAGACTGAAAGCTGAAGTGTTCAGAATTTCGTGTCGCGCTTTTCCCGCCCGTCTCGCTTGAGCCGCGCAGGATGCTCAAAAGGCTCGTCCAGCAAGGCCGCAGCGAGTGAAGATCCGGAGGCGTACCCTCTGGGGTACGTTGTTGAGGATCTGAGCGATGCGAGAACGCCGCTGGCGAACCTTTTCAGCGTTCGGCCTAGACAGAGGCTAAAATCCTATGCTACTGTCACCCCCCTTGGTTGCAGGAGCGCCTGTAGCTCAGCTGGATAGAGCATCAGCCTCCGGAGCTGAGGGCCACAGGTTCAAATCCTGTCAGGCGCACCA
>JBDSDL010000132.1:0-6865 GCA_039920585.1 Nitrospiraceae bacterium
GTCCCCAAGTCGAAACCCACAGTGGCTCGCCAACCGCTGCGGGGGTCCATAAAGACGTCCCTCGTGTCGCGAGAGAACGAGGTCCGGAATCCGGTCGTCGATTGATTCCCAAGTTGACTACACACAAGTGGAAATCGGTCCGGGCAAATACCTGGCCGTGGATTTTTGAAATTCAACTCCTCCGCGAACAGGCTCACGCTCCCGGAGGTATACTCCGAGAGATATCGACCCAACGTCACGCTGGCGCCGGTTTTCGTCTCAAACCACGAGATGTAGTTCGTCGCAGTGCGGTAGACGTCCAACTGCATGGAGGTCAAGGAATCGTTCAGATAGGGGTTACGAAACGTGATCAGTCCTATTGTCCGCTGCTGGCCCAACTGACCTCGAATTCGTCCCATCCAGCCGTTTCCACCGAGATTCCCTTCTGTAATATCGGCGATCGCGACCAACCTATCCAACGTGCTGAATCCGCCGCCGATGCTGAACTGACCGGTCGGCTTTTCTTTCACACGGACATTCAGATCGACCTTATCCACACCCACCTGCGCCGGAAGGATTTCCACAGTCTCGAAAAAATTCAAGTTATTGAGACGCTGAAAGCTCCGCTTCAATGCCGGGGTATTGATGACATCCTGTTCATCGACACGGATTTCACGGCGAACCACATTGTCTTTGGTCTTCTCGTTCCCACTGATGTTGATCTGACGGACCCGCATCATCTCCCCTTCTTTAATGGTGAGAATGATGGCTGCGGTCCTCTCCTCCGTGTTCGGAATCACATTGGGCGAGACATCGGCAAACGAATAGCCCCTGCCTCCGTAGAGGTCGTTCAACCGTGTAATCTCGTCGCGGAGTTTCTGGCGCTGAAAAATCTCCCCTTCCTTCATCTTGAGCCCCTGGCGAAGCTCAGGATCTTCGAACACCGTATTCCCGCGGAATCCGATTTCACCGATGGTGAACGGCTCCCCTTCCAACACCGGGTATGTCACGACGAACCACTTCTTCTCGTCGTCGAGCTCCGCCGTCGGTAACCCAACCCGGACGTTTAAGTACCCCTTGTTGAGCAAGACCTCTTTGATCCGTTCGATGTCGTTGTTCATTTCCTCCCGCTTCAAGACGCCAGCATCCGAGACAAGAGACGGCAACTTCAATTGGGTGATCAGCCCGTACCAGGGAATCCATTCCCGCGTCGACATCACCTTGAACATCTCGTCTTTCGTCGCGGCATGCAACCCGTCAAAGTGAACCGTTCTGACACGCGCCTTCTCCCCTTCTTTTATGAAAAACGTCAGGCGCTTCCGATCTTTGTCCAAGGTCTGCACGACCGGGATCACCCCACAATTGAAATACCCATCCCCCTGGTACGCTAAGCGAATCTTTTCCGCGCTCTCTTTCGCTTGCGGCTGATCGAGAAAGGCTTGGCTCTTGATCGTGATCTTCTCTTTGAGCTTGTCGTCGCTGAGCGCTTGATTCCCATCGAACACGATCTCGGTAATAAATGGTTTCTCGCGAACCAGAAAGGCCAGCGCCATTCCGCCCGCTCCCGATTCCGTTTCCACCTGCACCTCTTCAAAGAACCCGGTTTCGTAGAGTATCTTGATCTGTCCACGGACATTTTCAGGGGTATAGGGATCGCCGGGTTTCAATGTCAATCGACCGACAATCGCCGGCATCTCGATCCGCTTGTTTCCTCGAATCTCAATCGCCGTCACTTTGACTCCGGCTTCCTCAGCAGCAACCGCACCGACCGGCAGCACCCCGAAGACCAGGGTGACGAGCACCATGACGAAAAGCCAGCTAATCCAGGGCGAACAGCAACCTCCCCTCACTGGATCTGCGTCCCATCGGAAGTGGGGAAGGATAACACCGGCATCATGGGCACCCATAACTCTAGCCGTGACCGTACAACTTGCGCCTCTATCCACGCTCATCCACGACGCATTCTGAGCGCGTATGACGATGGCAGCAGCGAAGGTTGCTGACGTCGGAGGTTCACACCGTCCGCGCATACCTATCCCTCGCGGCAATATGCGTGCAAAACTCTCGGATTATATTGGGCAAATATTTGAATGTAAAGCTGACAGCCCACATAATTCGCGCAAGGTGATGCGCGCAGGCGGGAGGAGCGCGACTCGCGGGACGGGCGAGACGGGGAAGACGGGGGAGAATTCGAGGTTTTCAGAACTTCGAACATCGAGTCGCTTTTCCCGCCAGTCTCGCTCGTCTCGCTTGAGCAAGGCATCTGCACCCGCATTCCTTGACATCGCCTACCCCATCACATAGTATCGAATCATGTCACGCTTCGAAGTGCGCAAAGCCGTGATTCCCGCCGCAGGACTCGGCACTCGCTTCCTCCCCGCAACAAAAGCGTCTCCCAAAGAAATGTTACCGCTCGTCGACAAACCGCTGATTCAGTATGCGGTGGAAGAAGCGGTCGCCTCTGGAATCGAAGACATTATCATTATCACCGGACGAGGCAAACGCGCGATCGAGGACCATTTCGACCGGTCCGTCGAATTGGAGGAAAACCTCAAAGGCAGCGGCAAAGCGCAGCTCCTGAGCCAAATGCGGCACATCTCCACGCTCGCCAATTTCTGTTACGTCCGCCAGTCGGAGGCTCTCGGACTCGGCCATGCGGTCCTTTGCGCCCAACGGTTGATCGGCGACGAACCCTTTGCGGTCATTCTCGGCGACGAAATCATCGATGCCCCGGTACCTGGCCTGGCACAGCTGATTCATGCCTACAAGAAGCGGCACGGCGCGATTCTCGGCGTGCAGGAAGTGCCCCACCACGAAGTCAACCGCTATGGAATCGTGGCGCCCCGAACTGTCTCAGCGGGGTTGCATCGAGTCGAAGGCCTCATTGAGAAACCGACACCAGCCGAGGCCCCGTCCAACCTGGCGGTCATCGGCCGCTACGTCCTGCCGCCGGAAATTTTCTCCATCCTGCGAAAGACCAAGCCCGGTAAAAACGGCGAGATCCAATTGACCGATGCGCTATTGGAGTTGGCAAAGAAGTCCCCAATGTTCGCGCTGGAGATACAGGGACAACGATATGATGCCGGGGACAAGTTAGGATTTCTTATTGCGACCGTCGAGTTCGCGCTCAAGAACCCTTCCCTGGGACCAGAGTTCAGCGATTATCTGAAGAGGCGGCCGCAGCCTTTTGGAGAACGCCGCACGACACGTTCACGAAAAGCCTAGACGCGGTCCTCTACAACAGCACAACCTTCTAGCTCATTCACCACTGGGCACAATAGCGAGACCACACCGATGAACGACCCGATTGAACAAGACTTGCAGCCACCCCAGAACGTCGAAATCCCCGACCAGCTTCCGCTGTTGCCGGTCCGGGACATCGTCGTCTTCCCCTATATGGTCCTCCCCTTGTTTGTCGGGCGGGAGATGTCGATCAAAGCGATTGAAGCTGCATTAGCCGGCAATCGCATGATCTTCTTGTCGACGCAAAAGGCCTTGGACGTCGAAAATCCCTCACCGGAAGACATCCATACCATCGGCACGGTCGGTATCATCATGCGAATGCTGAAACTGCCCGACGAGCGCATCAAAATTCTCGTGCAGGGGCTTTCGAAAGCCAAAATCGCGGGCTACATTCAGACGGAGCCCTATTATTCCGTGCGCATCGACAAACTCACTGAACACAAGTCGGCGAGTGCCGCCCTTGAAACCGAAGCCGCCATGCGGACGGTCAAGGAACAGATCGAGCGGATCGTGAGTCTCGGCAAAATCTTGATCCCGGACGTGATGATCGTCATCGAAAACCTCGAAGACCCCGGACGTCTTGCCGACATGGTCGCATCCAATCTTGGCCTCAAAGTCGAGATCACCCAGGCAGTCCTGGAGGTCATTGATCCGATCAAGCGCCTCCGGCACGTCAGCGAGATTCTCGGTAAAGAGATCGAAGTCCTCTCCATGCAACAGAAGATTCAAGCGCAAGCCAAGGGGGAGATGGACAAGACCCAACGCGAATACTTCTTGCGCGAGCAACTCAAAGCAATCCAAAAAGAGCTGGGCGAACTCGACGAACGCGCGGAAGAAATCACCGAGTTTCGCAAGCGGATCGTCGAACTGAAGATGCCGGAGAAGGTGCTGAAAGAAACCGAAAAACAGCTCAAACGCCTTGAGAAAATGCACCCGGACACCGCTGAGTCTGCGACCGTCAGGACCTATATCGAATGGATCGTGGAGTTGCCCTGGTCTAAGAAATCCAAGGACAACCTCGATCTCAAGGCTGCCGCCAAAGTGCTCAACGAGGATCACTACGATCTGGAGAAAGTGAAGGAACGAATCCTTGAATATCTCGCCGTGCGGAAGCTCAAAGAAAAAATGAAGGGTCCAATTCTCTGTTTCGTCGGACCCCCGGGCGTCGGAAAGACCTCGCTCGGAAAGTCGATCGCCCGCGCGCTCGGTCGCGAATTCGTCAGCATCAGTCTCGGCGGCGTCCGTGATGAAGCCGAGATCCGCGGTCATCGACGCACCTACGTTGGCGCGCTCCCCGGCCGCATCATTCAGGGCATGAAACAAGCCGGCACCAACAACCCGGTCTTCATGCTGGACGAAGTCGACAAGGTCGGGATGGATTTTCGCGGCGACCCCTCAGCAGCCTTGCTCGAAGTGCTCGACCCGGAACAGAACAACTCGTTCACGGACCACTACCTGGGCGTGCCCTTCGACCTGACCGAAGTGATGTTCATTACGACGGCGAATCTGATCGACCCTATTTTGCCCGCCTTGCGCGACCGGATGGAAGTGATCGGGATCCCCGGCTATACCGAAGAAGAAAAATTGGGCATTGCCCAGAAATATTTGATTCCCCGGCAACTCAACGAACACGGCATCACCGAGAAACATGTTCGGATCGCCGAACCGGCGGTGCGTCAGATCATCGCCAACTATACGCGTGAAGCCGGCGTCAGGAACCTTGAGCGAGAGATCGCGAACGTCATGCGCAAAGTGGCGAAGAAAGTGGCGGAAGGCAAAGGCGTGGGGTTCCCTGTCGATCCCGCCAACCTGCATAAATATCTCGGCGTCCAGAAGTTTGTACCCGAAGAAGAATTGACGATGGACGAAGTCGGCGTGGCAACGGGATTAGCCTGGACGGAGTCCGGCGGCGATGTGCTCTACATTGAGGCCACGGCGATGAAGGGCAAGGGGCAATTGACTCTCACCGGCCAATTGGGCGACGTCATGAAGGAGTCTGCGCAAGCTGCCTTGAGCTATGTTCGGTCTCGCGAGCGCACCCTCGGCATCAATCCCGATGTGTTCACCACTCAGGATCTCCATATCCACGTGCCGGCTGGAGCGATTCCGAAGGACGGGCCATCGGCGGGCATTACCATGGCCATCGCCATTGCCTCGACCTTATCGCAAATCCCGGTGCGCCGCGACCTGGCGATGACAGGCGAGATCACCCTCCGTGGACGAGTGCTCCCCATCGGAGGATTGAAGGAAAAACTTTTGGCGGCTAAACGAGCCAAACTCACCACCGTGATCCTTCCGAAACGCAACAAGAAGGATCTCGACGAGATTCCCAAACACATTTTAAAGGGCATCCACCTTGTCTTTGCCGATACGATGGATGACGTGATGAAGGTGGCGCTACGGCGGAACCCGAAACCTGCACGCCAGACAGGCAAACCCAACCCGCCGCAACCACAGTCAAAAAGGCACGCCACACACGCGAAGACAGGGCGAGCCGCTCGCTCGCTGCCGGTGCATGCTTCCAGCACGGAAACGCTTCCCATACAACTCCACTAGCAGGATGCTCAAAAAGTCGCTCGTCTCACCCTCCCAACCCCAGCGCGCCGAGACGCGCCTTTTCCCGGGCGGCGTTCTCACTGCGCGCAGAGACTCGACGTACGGAGAAAGGTACGACTCGCCCCTTCGGTCTTGCCTGGGACAAGGCGCGTCCCAGGGCAAAGAGTCTGTCTTGGCAGACTTAGCGCGGGAGGGTGAAATAACCGTCAGGGTTGGGCGGGTGAGAAGTCTGGAAATTTTGAGCATCCTGCCGTGGCATTTCCTCGTCATCTTTGGCATGCTGGTCGGTGCTTCCACAATAACATGCAATGTTTTTTCAGGAACCCGCTAGCATGGCGTCTATGGTTCACACGAAGGCCCGTTCCACGATCCGAGAATTCGATCTCATTCACGCACTCCATCAACAGTACAGCCGCCGATCTCCCTCGGTCATTCAAGGGATCGGCGACGATGCCGCCATCATCACATCACAAGCCGGCCAATGGACGGTGCTGACGACCGACCTCTTAACCGAAGGGGTCCACTTCGAGCTCCGAACCGCCACAATGGCTGATATCGGCTTCCGTGCCGCAACCGCGAATCTTAGCGACATCGCGGCGATGGGAGGGACTCCTCAATATCTACTCGTGTCCTTGGCCATTCCCCATACCGGCTCCAGCCGCCAAGTCCATCAGCTGTACCGAGGGATGATGACCGCTTGCCGCCCACACCGTGTAGGGCTCATCGGCGGAGATACATCAGCGTCGAGCAGCGGATGGTTTCTCAGTCTGACACTGGTCGGAATGGTCCCTCCCCGCAAGGCCCTCTTTCGTCATGGCGCGCGAATCGGAGATCTGCTGTACGTAACCGGCACGATCGGCGATTCATTGGCTGGCCTGAAACTCTTGAACGAACCGCCGCACCGTCCGGCACTCTCGGCCAGGCACCGGCAATTTTTGATCGGACGACACCTACATCCGACCGCGCGCGTCGCAGAAGGCCAGTGGCTCAGTACCCATCGCTTTGCCACTTCCGCAATCGATATTTCAGACGGCCTCTCCGGCGACCTCCACCACATCTGCGAAGAGAGCCACGTTGGGTTGGAGCT
>JBDSDL010000133.1:0-13321 GCA_039920585.1 Nitrospiraceae bacterium
GCCAGACGTCCAGCATCGGGTCGAATTGGTTGTCGAAGTCTCGCACCAATTCTTCACCGCGATTATTGTGGCCCTTGAGCAGAAGAAATCCTAGATCAAGTCCGATCGCGTAGGCACGACCGCGCGCATAGGCCTTACTGGTCACTGCTGCCGTGCCGTCTTCGAACAGAGCCAGCGGCACCGCGTTTTTTGTGTACCCGACCGTTCCCATCGAATCTGCCGCCCGGTCTCGACGCCCCACGGACAGCCGGCGCTCACGGGGCTCCGTAAAGGACGCGAGCAGCGAATCCGTCTGACCGAACTCAATCTCGACCCGTTGGTGCGAATCCACCGCCTCATCAAACCCGAAGACCTCATTGAGTCCACCGCCACGCACTTGCATCCCAATCAACGTCCCGCCGGATCGCGGAAATGCGGCAAGTGCACGCAACGCCTCCGGCGACAACACTTTCCCTGAAATGGTGGGATACACCAGAATCGTCTGATGCTTGATCGCCTCTTGCACATCGCGGGTGATGCGGAAGGGAATGCCGATCGATCTCAACCCATGGGCCAGTCCGAGCCAGCAAGAATCGGGATCGGTCAGCAGGATCGCCAAGCGGCTGTTCGACCCCTGGCTATATGTTCTCCAATCCGCAGCCACTGCGGGTGGGACGACCGACACATGACTGGGACCAGCGACACCGGGAAACCGATAGAAATCTTTCTCGGGAATCTCCACATGCGTGACGGAACCCGGTCCGAACAGAATCCAACTCCCGATGACGATCGAAAGAAAGACAATGGCGATTCCCGCCAATCGAATGACCGGTGACCGTTCCATAGACCCGAGACCCTCACCAGTGATAAATCAAACTGAGATTCGCCCCTCGGCGGACATAGAGAAATCCGCGGTCTTCATAGTAGCCAGCCGCTTCCACCGAAAAACGATCCGTGATCGGGAATATCACTCCACCCTGAATCGTGTGGCTGGCGACGCGGGTAAAGTCCTGCGCGGCGACAATGCGTTCACCCGATGTCCCGAACGAGCCGGACGCGAAGAATTGCAGCCGATCGGTCGGCCGCCAGGTGAGTTGCGAAGACAAGGTGATGGCGCCGGTGTTCGGGATTATGTAGACCTTTTCGGTGAGCCACAAATTGAACGGCAGGTACAGGGTCAATCCGGGAAGCAACAGGTCGATATCATCTTTCTTATAATTCAGACGGCGATAGCCGAAGGACACCTCAATCGGAGCCAACGAAGAATGCACGCCGCCCAGCCCCTGGGTCACCTCGCCGA
The DNA here is from genome assembly GCA_039920585.1 of Nitrospiraceae bacterium. GTDB lineage: Bacteria > Nitrospirota > Nitrospiria > Nitrospirales > Nitrospiraceae > Palsa-1315. The sequence continues at coordinate 1,280 of JBDSDL010000133.1, forward strand.
CGAACGAGTAATTGGGTGCAAAGTTGGGATTCATCGTCCCTTGCGCCGCCACATACCCCCAGGCGCGCTGCCACAGGGGACTATAGTATTCTGCCGATACCGGAGTATCGTGAAAGCCGAAGCGATTGATGGGCTCCACCCGCAGGACCAACGTCTGATCACCAATCGGTTTCGCCACTTCGAACAGCAGATCCCGCTCATCCGGTATATTCCTCGTATAGGAATAGTGTCCATAGCCGACCTTGACATAGTCGCGGTACGGAAGGCGTAATCCGGTCAGCCCTTGCCCGATGGGTGCGCGGGGAGACGCAGCCAATTCTGCTTTGACGGATTGAATCTGCCGCTGCACCTCCTGATCCTTCGTTTCCGCAAAGATCGACTCGTAGAGGCTGAGCGCCTCCGTACGATTCCCACGCCAGAAGGCCACGTCGGCACGCCCCTTCCTTGCATCGAAATTCTTTGGATCTTCCCGCAGCACCTCGTCATAGATCGCTTGTGCTTCATCGAACTGCTTTTGCCACGACAGGACGCGGGCAAGCGCCGTGCGGATCTCCAGATCGGTGAGATGTCTTGTTAGGATGTCTCGGTAGAGCGAGATGGCCTCGCCATACACTCCCTGCCATGATAGGAGTTTCGCCAAAGTGCCTCGAGCCTCGTCGTTCTCGGGGCGGAGTTGGAGATATTCGCGGTACGCCGCAATCGCTTGAGGATACTCTTGCCGTTGCTCGAAGGTCTGCGCGGTCTCAAGAATCTGCCCTGGAGTCTGCCGTCCTGTCCCAGCAAACAGAACTGAGCAGCTGAGGAGAACCGTTACGAACATCATAAAAGACACGAGCAGAGCTGGACGTCGAAATGTACGCATAGGAAAAATTCCGATCATTCCTGAAGCGCCAGGAATCCTTTTAGATCGTGTATGAGCACCCCGGCCAGACTTCGATTCCGAGTTTCCTGAGCAATGGTCTTGACCATGGCTTGCACCTCCGTGCGCGAGCGACCGGCGAAGGTCACACGTTCAGGCCGAACGGTCACTCGGTGATGAACACGGAACCAGACGAGACGCCTCGGTGGGTCCACTGAACGCGGCGGCGGTTCCATCACGAGTCGATGCCGACCATCATCCACATAGGCATCGGCGACTTCCCGTCGCCCTTCGCGCCTGAGCACCACATGGCGCTCCACCGGCAACGGGGTCGTTTCAACTGCCAGCCACACAGGCACCTGGGCGAGGGTGCCATAACGGAGCGTGTCGTCTGCAATGGCCAGGATTTCATCGATTTCAGTACGGTAGCTCATGATAGCCACTTCATCCGCCCGATCTATGACCGAGTAGGCGATCGGCCTCCCCTGGACGGTCCGCGAGGTGAACCAAAACGGCATCACTACCGACAGACGTGTGCGTCCGGCGATCGCATCCTTGAGATGATTGATGGTTTCCAGATACCGGCGCGGTCCGGACTCGTCATCGAAAAAACCGGGTACGAGATAGGGCTCGATATCCACCTGCACTCCCGCGATGACATCCCCGTGAACCAGTGCAAGGAGTCTCTTCACTTTAGCGGCTAATACACCCGGTTCCTGTATGGCCTCCGGATAGCCATCGAGCGCAAAGGCATCGATGTGTCTCGCTTTGGCGAAGGGAAATAGTGTCGCGTAGGAGGCCCATAGGGTCTCATCCTCGGAGATTGCCGGAATCTGGATCAGCAGTCGCGAGCAACCGGCGTTCTGGCACGCCTTGATCATGGCGTGAGGATCCATAATGGCGGCCCGATAGTCCCATACCCAAAACCCGACTCCCGCCGACGACCTTGCGGTATCGGGTTCCCGGATCAGCGTACATTCCTCCAGCGCCAGCTGAACGTCTCCTCCGTCCCCTCTCACAACGAGGGCAGACAGTCGGCGGAGATCCAGCCGCCGTCCTGCCTCTCTCAGTGACACGTGGAGGTCGAACGGTCCGGTCACCGTAATGACAGGAACATTGTCTTCCCGCCGGTCTGTTTCGTGATCCGCCAGCGAAAACGTGGCCCGTCCTGTTGCTGTACCTCGGAGATGGAGTGTGGTGTAGGAGAGCGCATCAAGCAGCTGCCCCTGCCGCTTCAGGGGCAGCCGCAGGCCACAGGGTACAGGGAGCTCCAGATGCATGGTTGCCGTATGGCCGACTTGTTCTCTGTGAGTCTCGCATGTTCCAAACCGCTCTCCCTGCGAGAAACCGGGCAACAGCTCAAGTGTCGGCTCAGATGGTCGATAAGAAGCGGGCGGAAGAGGGCTGTCGGCCTTTCCCTTCAGGGATACCCCCGGTACAGGGTTCTCACCGCTGTAAAGGAGTTCGATTTCGTCGACCTCCGATGAAATTGACTTTGGCACAATGATCTCTTCAGGAAAGGCACGCGCAGACTGCAATACGAGAGCGAACATCAGCAGGAGCCCCCACGCGACAGGTCCACTGCTGCCCCACGATGAACACACTTCCACCCTGGCCGGGGAGTGCTCTGTATTCATTTATGTTCAGTGCCCATTTTTTCTGTCTTCCACGTTCCCATTCGCAAATTTATCCTCTCGCGCCTCCAGGGGTAGTGCAGATTACCGACTAATCGTGCGGGAAATTAAACGGGCAAAACAACCTTCAACAAGACCGAACAGAATAGCGAGCCTGCCTTCTGGTTTGCGAATATTCACGGACCTCCTGTGACAGAGGCCTACACTTGAGAATGATACGATTACCTCCAAGGGTATCGTCGGCACTCGCGTATGTACAAATGTCACACGTCTGTCCTACATGCAAAGATTAGTTACTTTATGGAGAATTCGATCGGTGGAAGTTTGTCTAGATTTGGAGACCTTTCGTGTCCTCTTGCATGGTCTTTGCGTTACTCCCCAGCACCCGCTTGTCAACCCGGCAACTTCGGACCTTGATCCTTTGTTTGTGTTGGAGGGGCCGGCCAATCAGGCGGCCGTGAGCTATCGGCGTCAATCGCCATACGGTCGAGCGATTTAGAACGTAATTCGCCGACCCGTGGACTAGGCGTGTAAAGGTGCCCTACTAGACGGCAAAGTCGAGGTTAATGACAGTTGCTTTGGGGGACTCAACAACCATCTGTGGGGCCGAGCTGTGCGAGGCAAATTCGTACTGTTTGGGCTCCTGAAGCGGCGGCGGGCGTGTGTAGGCCTGACCAGTGCCCAATGTGATGCGGGTGGTCCTGCAGCAAATTATCAGGCAAAAGGTCCCGCGTGGCAGCACGATTTATTTGGACGGATTCCGGAGCTATGCCCGGCTGCTCACGAATAGTGATCTCCACTGCCTGATTCTGCACGCGTAGATGTTCGCACACAGTCACCGCCGCCACATTAAAGGGATAGTGAATATTTGGTGTTTTGCCGAGATCAAACTGCGGCGCCATGTCGGCATCCGACGGAGCCACTTTGTGCGCTACTGGGAGATGGAGTTTCGATTCAACCACCGACATGAGGATTTGTTGCTTCTAATTGGACGACTCTTGAAAAAACTCTCCCAAAGCTGGACTGGCTCCATGTTTGTGATATGTTTTCATTTGGTTTGGCCGTAGATGCTGCTCAAGTAAGTCCAGCCCTCGAAGAAGTCCAGAAATGGATCAATTGGCATTGAGACTGACTGCACAATGTTGTGCTGTCGCTGTCTAATAGGAACCTGGGCATGTGGGTGAACACCATTTATTTATATATAATCTCTCAGTGGTTCTTCCTCCTGTATCTTCTCGGTCTGACTGCAGGATACTTAATACTGGACATCATTGCGGCTCTGCATCTGCGGAGGTACATGGAGGACCGATCTCTTGAAAGCCTCCCGCACGGGTATACGAGCTTTGAGCCACAGATCAGCCTGCTCGTTCCGGCCTACAACGAAGAGGCGACCATTGCCTCTTCGATCCGGTCTCTGCTCCAGCTCAGTTATTCGGAGTACGAGATCATTGCCATCAATGACGGCTCGAAGGACAAGACCCTGGAGGTGTTAATCAAGGAGTTTGCCTTGGTGCCCTTCCCTGAGGCGTATGACCGACAGCTTGCTACCAAGGCGATTCGCAACATTTACCATTCCACGAAGCTTCCCAACCTGCGGGTGATCGACAAAATTAATGGCGGGAAAGCCGACTCGCTCAACGCCGGGATCAACATTTCCCGCTACCCCCTATTCTGCTGTATCGATGCCGACTCTATCCTACAGCGCGACAGCCTGCGTCTGGTCGTCCAACCCTTTCTCGACGATCCCCTCACGATCGCGTGTGGTGGAACCGTGCGGATTGCCAATGGTTGCGAAGTCAAGAACGGCTTTCTCACGACCGTCGGGTTGCCCACCAATTTCCTCGCGTTGTTTCAAATCGTGGAATATCTCCGTGCGTTCCTGTTCGGACGATTGGGCTGGTCTCCTCTGAACGCGCTGCTGATCATCTCGGGCGCTTTCGGCGTATTTCATAAAGACACGGTTGTCACAGTGGGCGGGTACCATTCCGACACGATCGGAGAGGATATGGAGCTGGTTGTCAGACTCCATCGCCATCTACGACTTCAGGGCAGGCCCTATCGGATCACATTTGTTCCTGATCCGGTCTGCTGGACTGAGGCTCCCGAAGACTTACGCACGCTTAAGAATCAACGGATTCGCTGGCAGCGAGGGCTCAGTGAGAGCTTGACGAAAAACATGAACCTATTGTTCCATCCGAAAGGTGGGGTCGTGGGGTGGCTCGCCTTCCCCTTCATGGTAATTTTCGAATGGCTCGGACCGGTGATCGAGGTAGGGGGATACGTTCTTGTGGTCGTGGGGTTTATGATGGGGTTCGTGTCGGTTGAGGTGTCACTCTTATTTCTTCTGGTCGCTATCAGCCTCGGCATTCTGCTCTCGGTCAGTGCCGTTCTCCTCGAAGAGATTTCATTCCATGTCTACCCCAAGCCACGACATGTCTTGTTGCTCTTCCTCGCCGCCATTGCCGAAAACTTCGGCTACAGGCAATTGAATGGTGTTTGGAGACTCATTGGCCTAGTCAAATGGCTACGAGGGGGGAAAGCCCAGTGGGGCGAGATGTCTCGAAAATCGTCCTGGCAAATTCGCTAAGCTTGTGGCTTCGAAGACTCTGAAGACCCATGTCCCAAACGAAGCTTCTCCATCAAGGAGACAGTTTCAATGGAGAATTTTTGGTTTCAGACTTTGGCCCTGACCCTTCCCTGAAGACTAGACCACGCCGTGCTGGAAATTCGGTGCTTCCTGCAGCCCGGGTTGGACCGCTTGCTCGGCAAACTCCCGGGGGGTAAATCCCCGAGCGAGCCATGCGGCCGGTGCTCACCACGTTTCGATAATGGCCTGCGCCTCGGCGAGTGAGGCGAACTGGTGTACATTCAAACATCCGTCTCGACGGCGGCCAATAAACAACTCGATGAAGGCATTTTCCACAGGTTTCCCTGGTCGAATGAAGACAAGCTGCACGCTCAGTTGATAGGCTCCAGCTTCGAGCGGCCGCGATTGGAATTCTGTCCCATGATCCACCGTGCTGGACCATGGGGCGGCTAGTTGTCGACGGCGTGTGGGCCGTAGACTTTTTTTCGCAGGGCCTCCGATAGCATGTTCTTGTCGCGCGAGAGGTCGGCAGCCAGCTGTTTCAGTCGACTGGTTTTTTCTTCTGCTTGCCGAAGCCAGCGCAGTTCACTAGCGCCCAGGTGCATACACTTTCTCTTCCAGACGTTGAACATGGTGTCACTCACCCCAAGTTGCGCGCATAGGTCGCCGACGGGGGTGGCAGCTACGGTCTGCGTATTGCCTAGACGATCTCTTCCTCTAAGAACTTTGATCGCTTCATGGGTCCTCTCCTTTCGTGCGAGACCGCCGAAGCCGCCATCATACTCTAGTTATGACCTCCGTAGTTTTCGGGAGAGACGTTGGCCAAGATGTAGGAAAACGAAAAATAATTGCAGCTTTAAACTATTGGACTATCCTTAGGTATGGCCCCTCTGCCATCGTAAGCTCCTTACTGATACCGCCCCTACAACACGAGGCTACTTAAGTGTTGTCTGATAGCAAAGATCAAGGGCGCGTACTATTTCAAACCCACTTGCGCATGGACCGCTACCGCGCGCAAGTCCTCATACTGCAGAGTCTCGTTTCCATCGTGCTCTCCTATCAAGTTCTTTATACAGCGGAAGCTATCCTTGCCCGCCCGGTCAAAGAAATTCTTGTTGTGGGGCTCTTGTCTCTACTCGGAGCCGCGTTCATCCTTCCGTCCCGCTTGGTCGAGAGCCGCGCCTTCACGATCATACTGCTTCTCATCGATACCGCGATTACTTCCAGCATTATTTATACGACTGCACAACTAGCTTCCGATCTCTATCTTGCCTATTTCTTAATCATTCTCATCTCTGCATCGATGAGAACTCTCCAGCTGAAGATCGTCTTTTCTGCGGGCATTTCGATTCTCTACGGGGCCTTGCTCTACCTATGGATGGGAAATGCTCTGTTTATTGAAGGCAATATTATTCGGATCTCCATTCTCCTCATCATGGGCGTGGTATATAGCGTAATGAGTGAGAGTTTAGATCAAGAACGCAAAGGCAATGTAACTCTCATGGATGAAATGAAGGAGCGCCGCCGAGCCGAGGATGCGCTCAAGGCGAGTGAAACCCTCCTGCGTGCACTACATGAAATCACTGTGGATAGCGCCAACTGGGAGCAACGACTCCAGCGGATCTTAACTTTGGGTTGCAACACTTTGGAGTTTTCCACAGGCATGGTGACACGAATAGATGGTGATCGTTATGAAATTCAACGGATCGTGAGCCATGAATCTAAACACCCCGCTGAGGGGTGGTATCAGTTACGTGGAAGTTATTGTGAATGGACGGCACAATCCCGAGAAGCTGTCACCTTTACTTCCCCAGATCAGTCAGACTGGAGTCCCCCATCCGAGGATCTTCTAGGTATCCCACAAGCCTTTGCGGGCATCGCGATTCACGTGAATGGGGCAGTATACGGGACATTAAGTTTTTCAAGCAGAGCACCAAGGGCAAGGGTGTTCACTGGGTATGAGAAAACTTTCTTGAAGCTCACGGCGCAATGGATCGGGCTTGAATTAGAGCGAAAGGATGCAGAAGCCAGCCTTCAACAAGCTAAGGAGCGAGCTGAAGCTGCGAACCGGGCCAAGAGTGATTTCTTAGCAACCATGAGTCACGAGATTCGAACTCCGATGAATGCCATTATGGGAATGGCTGATCTACTGTCGGAGAGTTCATTATCTTCTGAGCAGCAAGCGCAGGTAGGAATTTTGCGTAGATCAAGTACGACTCTTCTTGACTTACTCAATGACATTCTGGACCTCGCGAAAGTCGAGTCAGGACATATTACTCTAGAGCAGATCAGATTTGATTTGCATGAGGTGCTTGACAAGGCGACAGAGATCATGGCGCACAGGGCACATGAAAAGGGGCTTGAGCTACTTGTTTCGACTGCATCCGATGTGCCCATTGCCCTGATCGGCGATCCCCATCGCCTTCAGCAGGTCATTGTGAATCTAGTCGGAAATGGCATCAAATTTACAAAACAAGGGGCAGTCGTTGTCCGAGTGACGAATGACAACGGAGCGAGTCAACCGGGCACGTTACGCTTCGCTGTTTCGGATACGGGGATTGGCATTGCGTCCGAGAGTCTCGCCAATGTCTTTGAACGATTCACCCAAGCCGATGGGTCTACGACGAGGCTGTATGGCGGTACAGGCTTGGGCTTGGCCATTTCGAAGCAGATCGTCGAGCGAATGGAAGGAAGAATATGGGTGGAGAGCGTCTTGGGCAAAGGAAGCGTGTTCTATTTTACGGTTCATTTCGGCATTCCACAAAGCGAGGGTGACGCTGAGGCATCGCTTGGTATTGAGTTGACGGGAATACGGACCCTGTTGGTCAGTAGCAACGATGGGAGTCGCGGGCTCGTGGAAGAAGCACTGCAATCTTGGGGAGCAACCATCTCTGAGGCAAGAGATGAAGAGTCGGCTTTGACCGTACTTACCAGGGTAGAAGCCGGCGGGAATCCCCACAGGCTACTGTTTCTCGATCTGGGAGACTTAGACTTGGATCGCTCTCCGAATCGTATGAAGTTAATTGAGACTGCAAAGGACTGTGGAATTTCGGTAATTATTTTCGTTCCCAATGTTCGAAGCTCTAATATCAGGTATGCGTATAGCCTAGGGCTGGGCGGCTATGTGACCAAGCCACTGACGAAAAGGAAGCTGGAGCATGTCATTGGTATGGCGATTAAAAGAAGCGAGAGCATGACCGGTCACGACTCACCAAACATTCTAACTGGACAGGATCAAGATGTAGCGATACTCCTAGCAGACGATTCATCTGACAACCGGACCCTCATTCAATCCTATCTCAAACATTCCGGCTATCAGCAAGACATTGCCGAAACTGGAAGGGAAGCATTTGAGATGTGCCAAACTAGGAAATATGATCTGGTGCTGATGGACGTACAGATGCCCGTTATGGATGGACATACTTCCACCAGAATGATCAGAGATTGGGAAAAGCAGTCCAACGTAAACCCCATTCCCATTATCGCTTTGACGGCTCATGCCTTCCAGGAAGAAATACAAAAGAGTTTAGCAGCCGGCTGCTCGGACCATCTGACGAAACCAATCAGAAAGGATACTCTCCTGAATACAATACAGAAATGGATCAAGCAGGGTCCAAGAAAGCCTCACCAACAGATGAACGTCATGCTCGCACCTTCCCTTGACCTTCATCCTGAAAAATAAAACATTGGTTATGAGGTCGACCGGCGCTGTCATGGTCCAAAGGAGGCGGCCTATGACCAGGAAATGTCTCGGTCGTATCGGCTGGGCTTAGGGGGATACCTCGTCAAGCCGATCAGGCGGGTCGACCTCCAGAAGGGAATTAGGATCGCCATTGACCGCACCACGACTGCCGCGGGAGGTGGGATCCCGGCAAAGTCCAAGGACATCCATAATCAAGTCCCGCTCAACATCCTCTTGGCCGAAGACTCATCCGACAATCGCCTGCTGATAAAGGCGTACCTGAAACACACCCCCTACCAGCTTGAGATGGTAGGCAATGGTCTCCTCGCGCTGGAGAAGGTGAAGACTAAGCCCTATGACCTCGTGCTGATGGACATTCAGATGCCGGTTCTAGATGGCTATGCCGCTACGAAGGCGATTCGGCAGTGGGAGCGGGAACAGCACCATGACCAGATCCCGATTGTGGCACTGACCGCGTATGCGCTCTCCGAAGATGCAGCGAAAAGTCTCTCGGCTGGCTGTGCGGCCCACCTTCCGAAACCGATTCAGAAGGCCGATCTGCTGGCAGTTATTGCGGCTTATGCCCGTCGGGCCGAGCAGTGAGTGGTGGTCCTACCCTACGGTCCAGAGTGCTCACGAAACATCAGAAGTTGAGGTGGTGGAGGCACCTACAGGGGTGGGGTTGAACAGATTGAGGAATTCATGCAGCCGAGCTTGTTGATCCGACGCCATTCGAATCAATTCCACACCGAATTCTTCCTTCCTCGACCAGCGGACGACGGCAAGGTCCCCGGTCAGCGTTTCTCCAATGAGATCGATCCGTATCCGTACATAGTCTCCTTTGTGCATGGGCACCGCGCTCCGGATGCGGCATCCTTCCAAGGATACATCAACCACCAGTCCACCGCCTGCTCGTTCGCCGAGGAACACGGCAGGCAGCATGACGGAAATCCGCGGGCACTTTCGTTTCTCCATGGGACTCCTCTCCTTGCTTACGTGTTCGACGAGATCGACATCTCCGTTGCACGATGGGGCACGGCTTGCGTGAATCAACGTTGTTCGGGTTGATGTTGGGATGGGCGAGCCAGCGCGAGTGTGCTTATTGCAGTTGAGCTGCAACCGTATCCAGTAACTCTTGGAGACTGAACGGCTTCTTCAGCGTATCGTGGGCTCCCAAGTATTTCGCAGTGTCGAGTTGGTTCAACATATCAAGTCCTCCAGAGATCGCAATAATCTTGTTGCCAGGTTTTGTCTTGCGAAGCAGCGGGATCAGTTCCAAGCCGTCCATCTCTGGCATGAAGATATCCACGATAATCAGATCTACCGCCTGATGCTCCAAGAGACGCAGGCCGTGTTTTCCATTTTCAGCGGTCAGGACATGGTACCCTGCCCGTTCGAGCGCGACCTGGAAGACCATCCGTATTGGAGCTTCATCATCAATGAGCAGGATCGTCACCATTGATCTTCGCCCCACGTCCCGTGTCTCCTTGAGCACTACAATACGTACATCTTGTCCTATTGTAGCTAAACGGGGACGGGTGGCTACTGGCGGAATGGCCAGGTGAAAGCGCTGCTGGTTGGGTGTCAAGGCCCTCGGAGAGGGGAAAAAGGAGCTCAAAACCAGGGTGTCCGTGCTATAGCTCCCTGGCATGGATACACAGCACGATTGGGGATGTGACCCCGATGGAGTTAGTTCAACACATCAACACCGGTCCCAGACAGCACAGGAGTCAACTTCGTTGGCCTTGGTGTAACAAACGGAGGACGGTTAAGGGGATAGCGAGTTCGCGCGGATATGCTACCAACTTACAAAGCGTGTGATTATTCCACTCGTGACGGTCCCGGAAGGAGGCGATCCTATATTTCAAGGTCTATTATCCAGTCCCTGCAAGCTGATTCCACGAGCAGCAGATCGGGTCTCCACTTTAAGAGGAACTTGTAATTGAGCGAGGTGATATTGACCTGCTCCCGGGGATTGTACCATCCGCGGTGTAAGTCAGGCACAGTGTGACCCGCCCTGGAATGTAGATCGGACGAGATCTGAGGATTTGGTCTGTGTGTGATCGGTGTGAGTCGCTTGTGCGGCGATGCGAGCCCACCATCTCTCATGTGAGTGTCTCCACGAACACAGCTGGCATCTGTTCCTCGGTATGCCCTTGTCGGATCCTCCTTCTGGGTGAAGAAGACTACGTCACGGGCCCTTCCCCCAAGCTCCTCTTGGCCTACTTTTCGGGTTTTCGGTCAGCCAGCTTCAGGAAATCGAGATTTCGATGACTGAGGTGACCGCGTTGATTCAAGCACAGACTACTCGCTGCGGGAATGGTCAGCCTCTTGATTCATGCCGCTCGCCAAGTTTCTCTGCGATTACTCGACGAACCGTCATGAATAATACCGGTGACCCCTTGCACTGCACTGCAGTTCCCGCTACAAGATTCCTCCATGGTTCCTACTGTTGAATGGAAAGACGGCGCCGTACGGCTGCTCGACCAGAGCCGGTTGCCGGAGTCCGTTGAATTTCTGGACTGCCGGGACTATCAGACCGTTGCCGACGCGATTTGCAGTCTGAAAGTAAGAGGCGCTCCGGCGATCGGTGTGACTGCGGCGATGGGGGTCGCGCTTGGCGCCCAGACCGTGACAGCATCCGACTACGAGTCCTTCGCCAAATCGGTGCTCGTGATCTGCGATCATCTTGCGGCGACCAGGCCGACGGCGGTGAATCTGTTTTGGGCCATCGAACGGATGAAACGCCTGCTCGCCTCGTTACGCACGCAGCCTGTTGCGTCCATCAAAGTTGCGCTTTTGAAGGAGTCACAAGTTATTCTGGATGAAGATATCGTGCTTTGTAAGGCGATGGGACAACATGGAGCGGGACTCATTGCGAGCGGTCAAACGGTTCTGACCCATTGTAATGCCGGCGCGCTGGCGACTGCCGGATACGGAACGGCATTGGGCGTCATTCGCGCGGCCTGGGCGCAAGGGAAAAAGATTCACGTCATTGCAGATGAAACCAGGCCGGTTCTCCAAGGCGCGCGACTCACGGCATGGGAATTGATGCAGGATAAGATTCCCGTGACGCTCATCACCGACAATATGGCGGGCTCACTCATGCGGCAGGGGAAGATTCAGCTCTGTATCGTGGGGGCGGATCGCATTGCCGCCAATGGAGACGTGGCCAATAAGATCGGCACCTATTCTGTCGCCGTACTGGCAAAAGCCCATGGGATTCCCTTTTACGTGGCCGCGCCCTATTCCACGATCGATTTGAAGACCAAAACAGGAG
>JBDSDL010000134.1:0-27593 GCA_039920585.1 Nitrospiraceae bacterium
GCTCGACGAATTGACGGAGGTCTCTTCAAAAGTGGCTCGCGCGGCGATCGAGTCGTTGCCCGATTTGCAACAGCGGGGTCGACTCAGCGATGCGGTGGCTTGGCTGGATCTGGGGATTGCGTTGGCCGAATCCTCCGGTGCGATGGGGCTGAAGTATTTCAAAGAGAGTCCGCTGGTTTTGGGTTTGATCGAGCCGGCATCGATCCGGTCGTTGGTGCTGAAAACCACGTTGGAGCTGGCCGAACGGGATGCGAATGTTGCGCTGGAATTTCTCCGTGTGTCGCCGGAAGTGGTGACGGTTATCTCGCCGGATCAGCTAGTGGCATGGTTGGAGATTGGGTTCGAACTGACGCAGGTCGATTTTGTCGTCGCACTGGAGTATATCCGCAAAATTCCCGCGGTCGCTCGCGTGTTGCCTATCCACGATGCCAGGGCCTGGGCGACATTTGGGTTGAAATTGATTTCCCTGAATAGTTTAGGGAAGACAGACTATTTCGGGACCATTGAATTTCTCCGCACCAGCCCGCTCATCCTCGGCGATCACGAAGACCCCTCGGTGCGGGCCAAGGTTATCACGGTTGGGTCGTTGCTGGCCGAACGTGACCCAGGGTCGGGCATTGCCTGGTTATCGGAATCGCCGCGCCTGTTGCGTGCCGTGCCGAATGAGGGATGGCGGTTAAGAATATTGCAGTACGGGGCGCTGGTGGCAGAGCGTGACGCGGACACAGCGTTGGCCTATTTGCGCCGTGCGCCAGAATTAGTGAGCGTGATCGGCGAGTCTACCGAGGCCACGGCTCGCTTCGAGGCCTGGTTCACAGCGGGGATGGAAGTCCTGGCCTACAGTGTCGAAGGAGCCAGGGCCTATTTTGCGCTGGAGTCGCAGAAGGCGCTGACATCGGTGGAAGCGGCCCTAAGCGGTGTGCCGCTTCGGCAGGTCGCCCGTACCGTGAAGCTCTTCGTGCAGGGGCTTTGCGGAACGGATCTGACGATTCAGGCGCTTCCCGATTCGCTGGGCCAGGAGACATCTGCGCGGGCCATGGTGAGTCAGGACGGGCGCACGATCTCACTGCCGGCGCTCCTCCGTCGCTATCCCACTGCCGAGGAGAACACGCGTTTGTATCTGGTGATGGCGGCTCACGAGGCGGGCCATGTGGAATTCGGGACGTACCGGCTGACCCTTGAGCCGCTCGCGGACTTAGTCATGTCACTGCGCCAGAAATATGGTCGGGTGAAACAGGCTGCGCCGGAGACCTTGGCGGCGTTGTTCCGCCTGTATCCTCATCCGGGACTGATCCAGGACTTGTGGATACTTGTGGAGGATGCGCGGGTAGAGTTTCTGCTTCAGAGGGAGTACCCGGGACTTCAGCGCGATCTACAAGGATTCGCGCGAGAGGCAGTCACAACGCGGTCGCTGACGCATGGGCTGACCGTCAAAGAACTTGTAGTCGATCAACTGCTCCAACTGTCGACCGCTGCATCGCAGTCTGTCGCCATTCACGAAGCGATCAAGGACGAGATCGCCATCCTCTGGCCGATGTGCAAGACAATTCTGGTCCCAACGGCGACGGCGGAAGAGGCCGTGCGCGTAGCCCATGCGCTCTACGTGCGGCTCGAAGAACTGTTGGTTCCGAAGGGGGCGATGATCCAGGCCGATCAGGCGGATGATGCATCAGAGGATCTGGGTGTGGGGCTCACCGCGTCCGAGCAGACGGGTGAGGCCTATCGCCCTGTGACGAACTGGGTCTATCGAGGTGCGATGAATCCTGAGTTCATTCGTCAGCAGGACCAAGATGTACGCGCATCGGACGATCAGAAACAGTCCGAGGACATCGAACGAATGGCGAGCGCCGTCGGCGGATATGAGCAGTCGCCGGCACAGGGGCAACGGAATCGAGAGGGAGCCCGAACGGAAACTGAGAGTGACAGGCTTACTGGAGGGCGGCAGTTGCCCTCTCATGTGGAAGAACTCCTGGCCTTAGAGGTTGAACAGCCGACGCCAGTCGATCATGCCGGACCAGGCGATCGTACGGTGCGCTATCCGGAGTGGGACCAGAGGATCGATGACTATCGTCTCAACTGGTGTCGCGTGGTCGAGCGTGCTGCGGAGGAGGGGAGCGGTGACATCGTGGGCGCCACCTTGAGCGCGCACGGGAGCGAAGTCTCCGCCCTTCGACGATTCTTCGAGAGTCTGCGACCCCCGGGGTTGCGGCGTATGCCGGGCCAAGCCGACGGCGACGATCTCGACGTGGATGCGGCGGTTCGTATGTGTGCCGAGCGGGCGGCGGGGGCAGACCTGTCTGATCGGATCTATGTCAGGCGGGAGAGAAAAGAGCGAGATGTCGCAGCCGCGTTTCTGGTCGACGTGAGCGGCTCAACCAGCCGCCAATTGGACAGCGGCCGCCGCGTGATCGATCTGGAGAAAGAAGGACTGGTGCTCTTGTGTGAAGCGCTGGAGGCGCTCGGAGACCAATATGCGCTCTACGGCTACTCGGGCCAGGGCCGTGGGCAAGTGGATTTTCTTGTCATAAAGGATTTTGATGATCGGTTGGGTGGGAAAGTGGCGCAGCGCTTAGGCGGGCTGACTCCTATGCAGCAAAACCGCGATGGGGCAGCGATTCGCCACGCGACCGCCAAATTGCTGGCGCGAGAGGCGCGGACACGGCTGCTCGTCCTCGTCAGCGATGGGCGTCCGCTCGACGATGGCTATAAAGACGAATATTCGCTGGAAGACACCAAGGCTGCGTTGCGAGAGGCGCGTCAGCGGGGGGTGCATCCATTTTGTATTACGATCGATCGAGAGGCCGATGGCTATGTCCGGAGAATGTACGGGGACGTGCAGTTCGCGGTCATCGATCATCTTGAAGCGTTGCCGATGCAATTGCCGCGGATCTATCAACGCTTAACGACGTAAAACGTGAAAGGTGAAACGTGAAAGGCAAGAAGTAGGAGAAGGGTCATGCAGCAATCTTGAACCAAACATTTCACGTTTAACGGTTCACCTTTCACGTGCAGGAGAAGATGACGAATTCAGCAGAGAGACCGACTGTGCCGCCTTGGCTTCACAAGCTGTTTACGGGACATCAGTATCCCTATGTCCGTCGGTTGGCGAAGTTTGCGCAGCCTATGAAGCCGGGGGAGGATCGCCAGGAGCCGACAAAAGATCTGATCGAAGCCAAGTTTTGGGAGGTCTATCCCCGTTGTTGGGCCAAGATTCTTCAAGAAGTTAAAGTGGGAATGATCGTGGTATTTCACGACCTCGGCGAGTATCCGGCAGGAGGGTATCAGGAATTGATCGACGATCCGGATGCCTTTCTGGCAAAGACCTATGGCAAGAAGAAGATCAAAGTTAATTTCTATGACGGGGACAATTTCGTGTGCACGATCAATTTTAAAGTCGCGGGCTGGACGGAACACGAACATTCGTGAGGGGTGAGAGGTGAGGCGTAAGGGGATATTACGTTTCACGTTTCACGTTTTACGTTTCACGAGGAGTCGATGATGGGGAGACCGAAAATAACGGTGGTAGGCGCGGGGAACGTCGGAGGCACGACGGCGCAGCGGCTGGCCGAGAAGGACGAGTACGAGGTGGTGCTAGTCGATATAGTCAAGGGCGTTCCGCAAGGCAAGGCCCTCGATATCACGCAGGCCGGGCCGGTCTGCGGCTATAGCACCCGCGTGGTGGGCACCAACGGCTATGATGAAACGGCCGGCTCGTCGGTGGCGGTGATCACGTCTGGAATCCCTCGCAAGCCGGGGATGAGTCGTGACGAGTTGTTGACCACGAATGCGAAGATTGTGAAGTCGGTCGTCTCCGAGTTGGTGTCGCGATCGCCAAACGTTATTCTGATTCTCGTCACCAACCCGCTGGATGCCATGGTCCATGTGGCGCGTCGTGTAAGCGGACTGCCGAAGTCGCGGGTCTTGGGTATGGCGGGCGTGCTCGATTCTGCCCGTATGCGGGCCTTTATTGCCGCTGAATTGAGTGTGCCTGGCCCCGATGTGGCCGCGATGGTGTTGGGCGGGCATGGCGATACGATGGTGCCGCTGTTGCGGTATACGACGGTGAAGGGGAAACCGGTCTTGGAGTTGATGTCGAAGGACCGGTTGGAGGCGATTGTGAAGCGGACACGCGAGGGGGGCGCCGAAATCGTGGACCTGTTGAAAACGGGCAGCGCGTTCTATGCCCCGTCGGCATCGGTGGTCGATATGATCGAGGCGATTGTGAAGGACCAGAAGCGAGTGTTGCCCTGTGCGGTGCTCTGTGAGGGCGAATATGGACTGCAGGATGTTATCGTCGGGGTGCCGGTCAAGCTGGGCCGAGACGGGGCGGAACAGGTAGTCGAATATGAGCTGACAGCGGAGGAACAAGCGGCATTGGCAACTTCTGCCGGCGCGGTGCGCGAACTCTGTGCAGCAGTCGATCGCCTCATGGCGTAAGCAAACCGTCAAGCGGCATGCGTCAATCGACCTGAATGGGGAAAGTGTATCTCGGTTGACGGAGGACCTTTGACGAATGACAGGCCTCGGTTGCTTGACATTCCAAGCAGGGCTACAGTACAGAGAGCGACGTAGTAATACATTGAACGAGGAGATGCGATGAAATTTCTTGAGAGTCCGATGCAGACGATGGGCGTAGGATTTGCGCTTACGGTGGTGTTGATCATGGGGTATCTCGCGATGACCGGCGTGGCGGTCGGCGATGCCGATTGGTTTGGTTTGCTATTACGCTGGACCCATTTCTTGGCAGGAATCGTCTGGATCGGATTGTTGTACTTCTTCAACCTGATCAATGCGGCATTCTTGAAGAGCCTGGACGGCCCCACCAAGAACATCGTGATTCCCAAGTTGATGCCCGCCGCGCTGAATTGGTTCCGTCATGGCGCGACGGTCACGGTGCTTGCCGGGATTGTATTGTACCTCTACATGTATCAAAGAGGTGGAACCGGCGCGATTGCGTTGGGAATCGGCGGGTTATTGGGCATCATCATGATGGCCAACGTCCACGCGGTTATTTGGCCGAATCAAAAGAAGATTATTGCGGCGGTGACAGCAGCAGCCCAGGGAACCCCTGCGCCGCCGGAAATGGTCCAGTGGGGTCGGACGGCGCTCCTCGCTTCCCGGGTTAACTTTATGTTGTCGATCCCTATGCTGCTGTTCATGGGAGCCGGCAGTCACCTCAGGTAAGATACTGTATGATTACCGGCGGGAAAGCCCGCCGGTAATCATCTCATCTATGTCCGAAGATCAGAGCATATGGCTTATGGCCAATAGCATGCACGGAGAGTGAGAACGAGCTTTTCGTTATCCGTACTATACGCTATCAGCTCTGCCCCCCCCACGAGATACGTTTCACTTTTCACGTCTTACCTTTTACGGCTAGATGGTCCATATGCCCAGTTTTATATAGGGCAGTGGCCCTAAGTCGTTGAGATTCAGGCCTATTATTGTGGCATCGCCTTGACGAATGCCGGCCAGGCACCTTATAGTACCGCTCTGTTCATTGAGCCAAACGACTCAGGAAGTGTGCATGACAGCTACGACTGAATCACGAGTTTTCCAAATGCTTGATGGCGCTCCCTGGGATATCGATGCCTACCGGAAGGTCGGAGGCTACGAGGCCTGGACGAAGTGCATCAAAGAGCTGAGCGCGAACGATATCGTCAAGGAACTGAAGAAAGCCGGGCTTCGCGGGCGAGGGGGCGCAGGTTTTCCCACCGGCATTAAGTGGGAGAAGGTTCTCAATCATCGGGTAAAAGAACACTATTTTGTCTGTAATGCCGGCGAACATGAGCCAGGGACGTTTAAAGACCGGTATTTGCTCAAGCATGCGCCTCACCAGCTCATCGAAGGTTGCCTCATTGGAGCCTACACGGTGCACGCGAAAGCGGCGTTTATCTATGTGAATCATGAGTATCACGAAGAACGCGAGAATCTAAAAAAGGCATTGGCACAGGCGAAGGCTCAAGGGTTCTTGGGCAAGAATATTCTGGGGAGTGGCGTGGATCTCGATCTGCAAGTTTTTGAAGGCCACGGGAGTTATGTGGCCGGTGAAGAAACCGCGATGCTCGAATCCATGCAAGGGCGTCCGGCGATGCCGAGACAGAAGCCGCCTTTCTATCCGACGGACTTCGGCCTCTACGGGAAGCCGACGCTGGTCAACAATGTCGAAACGTTGTGCAACATTCCGCGGATCCTTCTGAAAGGCGTGGCCTGGTTCACGGAGGTCGGCACAGAAAAGTGTCCGGGCACGATGATGTTCTCCCTGAGCGGCGCCGTGAATCGGCCCGGTGTGTACGAGATGCCCATGGGCACGACCATTCAGGAACTTGTGGACCAGTGTGGAGGGGGGGTGCCGGGCGGGCGCAAGATCAAGGCGGTGTTTCCTGGTGGACCGGCATTTTCAATGGTCACTGCCGATCAGCTCGGCCTGACGATGGATTTCGATTCGTTGAAGAAAGCCGGCACGGGGCTAGGGTCAGCCGGAGTGATCGTGGTCGACGATGCCACGTGCATGGTGGCGCTGACGCTCAAGTTTTCCAATTTCTTCAAAGTCGAGAGTTGCGGGCAGTGTCCACCCTGTCGAATGGGGACCATCAATCTCGCCGCGCTGATGACCAAGATCGAAGAGGGGGAGGGGACGGAGAAAGATATGGAGAGTCTCCTCCAACTCTGTGGATTTGTGAAGGGAACGGGCTATTGCACGCTGGTGACTGGGGCTGCCGTGTTGGTTCAGAGCAGCATGAAATTGTTCCGTCACGAGTTTGAAGAACATATCCGATTGCAGCGCTGTCCCTATCAGTCGGTGGTGACCGGCGCCATGGTACATTGAGGAGAGATTTGCGATGCCACGCGTGACGTTTCTTCTTCCTGAAGGCAGAAGTGGAGAGGTTGAGGTCAATACGTCGTTGTTGGAGGCGTCGAAGCTGCTTGGGTGTCGGTTGAACCACGATTGTGGAGGGAACGCCTCCTGCACCACTTGTCGGGTCGAAGTGCAGATGGGCGCCGAGAACCTCTCGGAGATCGACTTCGATGAGCAAGATCTCCTCGATCGGGAAGCCCTCAGTGAGCCGTGGCACCGTCTTGGATGTCAGGCCAAAGTGCTCGGAGATGTGGTTGTTCGGGTGCCGGAGGGCAAGTGGGTTGCGCCCACAATGCCGCAATCGGAGTCGCAGGGTATTGAAATCTAGCAAAGAGATGTTACACTAAACCATTCCAGGCAAGTTTTCGAAGGACGGCCTGGTCACACGAGGAGGAGCACAATGTTGACGATTACGTCGATTGCAGAACAGAAGATCAAGGAATTGATGGTGGAAGAGAAGGATATCGTTGGCCTGCGGGTCTATGTCAAGGGCGGCGGATGCCACGGGTATCAATACGGGATGGCCTTCGAGTCGAAGATGGGCGATGACGACACCGTGGTGGAAAAGGGTATCGTCAAGGTCATCATGGATTCGCAGAGCGCTCCTCTCTTGCAGGGAGCCGAAGTCGATTACGTGGACAGCCTCCAAGGGTCCGGGTTCTCGATCAAGAACCCGCAAGCAAAGACCACCTGTGGTTGCGGCAGCTCCTTCAGCGCCTAAGACATTGGCGCTGCGGTGGCGCAAGTTAGTCAGTCGAACAAGTGACAGAGAGAGCCAGGATTGTCCGAATTGAGCGGCGGTCCTGGCTCCTTCATTTTCTGCGCGGGATATAAGCTGAATTCACGATGGCACAGGTGAGCATCACAAGGCGGTATCGGTTCTGTGCGGCGCATCGACTGCATACGGATCATCTGTCACCCGATGATAACCTGGCTGTTTTTGGGAAGTGCAATAATCCCAATGGGCACGGCCATAACTATGTGGTGTTGGTGACCGTGAAGAGCACGGTGTCGGCAGAGACCGGTGGAGGTGTGGACCTTGGTTGGCTGGATCGAACCGTGGGGCAACAAGTAATCGCACGATTCGACCATCATGATCTGAATCAAGACCCTGAGTTTGCCGATCGCACCACGACAGGAGAAAATCTGGTGCTGCTGATCTGGGACTTATTAGTGAACTGCCTCCCCGCCGGGCAATTGGAAAAGGTCGGGCTGATTGAAACACGCGACAACTACTTCGAGTATGCGGGGTCGATGAGCCAGGCACCGGTGCTCAGAGAGGGGCGTCATGGCTAAACAGGGAGTCAAGCGGCGGGGTCGGCAGGAGGTTGAAGACGTCAGTAGGAACGGGAGAGCTGCGGATGTGAATGTCCTGCAATCTTTGGTCACAGAGATGCTGCTTGCCCTCGGTGAAAAGCCAGGCCGGAACGGGCTCCTTAAGACTCCCGAGCGAGTCGCCAAGGCCCTCGCCTTTATGACCCAGGGCTATCACCGTGACATCGATCAGCTCTTGAACGGCGCCCTCTTTCCGATCGAATACGACGAAATGGTCATCGTGAAAGACATCGACTTTTACAGCATGTGTGAACATCACCTTTTGCCGTTCTACGGCAGAGTCCATGTGGGTTACTTGCCGAACAAGAAAGTGGTGGGGCTCAGCAAGATTCCGCGCATTGTGGATACCTTTGCGCGACGGCTCCAGGTCCAAGAGCGGCTGACCGTCCAGATCGCCGAAACCCTGAAGTCGAAGCTCAATGCGCGTGGCGTGGGCGTGGTCGTAGAAGCGCGACATCTCTGCATGATGATGCGAGGCGTCGAAAAGCAGAACACCATCGCAGTCAGCAGCTCCATGTTAGGCACTTTCCGCAGTCAGCCACAGACCAGGCAGGAGTTTCTGAAGCTCATCCGCCGAGGCAGTGTTGCCGACTCCGATTAGGCAGGGTGTTGAAAAGGTCCCCCAGCTTTCCGGAAGGTTAAGGTTCAGGTCAAGGCTGAGAAAAAAGAGCCTGATCTTCGCTCAACCTTAACCCAGACCTCAGCCTACTGTCACTTCAGATCAAGGGTCCGTTTGCGATCATCAAGTCCGGCGTATACAATTCACGCCGTTGTTGAGGATTTGGATGACGACTTCACGCGATCAGGCTCCAGATTTGTTTGGTGCTCCCGATGGAGAGAAGTCCGTTGAGGCTCCGTTGGCCGAACGTCTGCGGCCACGGGAGTTCGCGGACTTTGTCGGCCAAGAGGACATCACTGCGCCGGATCGGCCGTTGCGGCGGGCGATTGAGGCAGATCAACTCTCCTCGGTTATTTTCTGGGGGCCGCCAGGATCGGGCAAGACCACACTGGCGCATCTTATCGCGCGCCATACCACAGCGCAGTTCGTGCCCTTCTCGGCGGTCACAGGGGGCGTCCCAGAACTGCGGGCCATTATCAAAACGGCAGAGCAGCGTCAGTCGATCAACGGTCAACGGACCATTCTGTTCGTCGACGAGATCCATCGATTCAACAAGGCGCAGCAGGATGCCTTTCTGCCTCACGTCGAGCGAGGCACGGTCATCTTGGTCGGCGCGACAACGGAGAATCCCTCCTTTGAAGTGATCTCACCACTCCTGTCTCGCTCCTTGGTCATTGTGCTCAAGCCCCTGTCGGATGAGGCGCTGGGGCATATTCTGGATCGAGCGCTTGCGGACCCTGTGATCGGGCTGGGGAAGTGGAATGCCAGCCTTTCACCCGATGCCAGGCAACGACTGATTGCCTTTGGCAACGGCGATGCGAGGGCGCTTTTGACGGCATTGGATTTTGTGGCCACACAGCAACCGGTTGGGCCTGACGGCATGCGCCTGATCGATGGAGCGGCGCTGGAAGCCGCGTTGATGAAGAAATCAATCCGCTACGACAAGTCCGGCGAGGAACATTACAACGTTATCTCTGCCTACATTAAGAGCCTGCGCGACTCCGATCCGGATGGCGCCCTCTACTGGCTCGCCCGTATGTTGGAAGGGGGGGAGGACCCGAAATTTATCGCCCGGCGTCTGGTTATTTTTGCCTCCGAGGATGTGGGGAATGCCGATCCGATGGGGCTGGTGGTCGCGACTGCGGTCGCTCAGGCTGTGCAGTTTGTGGGACTTCCCGAGGCGCAGATCAACTTGGCCCAGGGGACGACCTATCTTGCAAGTAGGCATAAAGATAATGCCTCTTATATTGGACTACTTGAGGCCATGGAAGACACAAAAACCCATGGAAATCTTGGAGTTCCGCTCCATTTACGGAATGCCGTGACCTCGATGATGAAGGGGCTTGGGTATGGGAAGGGGTATCGCTATGTCCATGACGATCCCCAGGCCAAGGTGCAGGAGCACCTTCCGGAATCGCTCAAGGGCCGTCGCTACTACCGGCCTAAAGATACCTAATCGGGGGGTCCACAGAGTGGTGGACAAAGATTTCTAATCGGTTATACTTAGGCTTGTGAAACGGCAGAATCCGAAATCAATTGCATCGATAGCCGCCACAAACGAACGGCGCAAGTTTATTCGGGCGACCTTGATCGGTTCTGCGCTGATTTCGCCGAAGAGCGGAGCGAAGGCGAGTACGGCCGTGTTGGATAACGTCAATAGAGTCGGCGCAGGGTTGCACACGAAAGAGAAGTTGGCGATGGCCCTGCCGGTGACCGTGTCGCTGGCGTTTCTCGATTCGGATCGCGTGGAACAGATGGAAAAGCTCGACGGGAAAGTCGTCTGGGTAAAACCATGGGAGAAGGGGTTTCTAATCGGCGTGGTTTGGGACGAGCTGGTGACGAAAGAGAAGAACCGCTGGCTGTATTATTACCTGGAAGAAACGGTCAAGTCCTCCCTCTAGCGGACAGCTCAAAACAATCCCCAACTTCGTTCTCGGATCGAAATAATCCTCAACGTACCCGAGAGGGTACGCCTCCGGTTATTTCTCTCCTGCGGCCTTGCTTGGGAGAAGGCGCGTCTTGGCGCGCTAGGGTCGGGCGGGTGAGAAGGGCGTTCGTTTTGAGCTGTCCGCTGGAGTGTTCTCCTGTCGTGCCGCAATACTTTTCCCGCGGCGGGCTAGGCGAAAGCCGTTAACTTCTGTTTGACCTCTTCCAGTTCCGCTGAGAGCGTTTCCCATCTGGCGGTGAGCCGCACAAGATCCTTTTTCCACCCGTCGTACTCCGTTTGCAGCACGCTCCATTTGGTGGATTCATCCTTGTAGAGTGCGGGGTCTGCCAGTTGGAGATCCCGCGCTTTAATTTTTGTTTCGTATTCAGCGATCTCGGCTTCAGCCCGCGCAACTTGCTTATCCAGACGGGCCTGAGTCTTACTCAGATCGCGGCGGTCTCCGGCTGAGGGTTTGGACGGGGCTTGTGAAGCCATGGCCCTGGTTGGCCCGGCATCTTTCCCGCGATCCACTCCTTTCAGGTCGTCACTCGACTCCTTGATGGATTCGACTTCCTGCGCTTTCTTCCACAAATAATACTCGTAGTCGCCGGAGAAGCTTCGGGCGTTGCCTTCTTCGATTTCAATGACGCGTGTGCAGACTCTGGTCAGAAAGGTGGGATCGTGGGAAATAAAGATGATTGTGCCTGGGAAATCCGAGAGGGCATCGGTGAGCATATCGACCGAGGCCGGGTCGAGGTGGTTGGTCGGCTCGTCGAGTAACAGGGTATTGGCAGGCTCGACCAGCATCCGTGCCAGCGCGACGCGATTGCGTTCCCCTCCGCTGAGCGCCTTGATCGGCTTCTTTTGATCGTCACCAGTGAAGAGGAAAGCGCCGGCAATCCCGCGGAGGAAATTTGTTTCCGCTTGGCTGGATATCTCGGAGAGGGAATCGAGAATGGTATGTTCGGGGTTCAGGGTTTCGGCCTGGTGTTGGGCGAAGTAGTGCAGGGTGACACCGTGGCCGACCGTTCGCTTGCCTTTATCAGGTTCCAACACTCCAGCCAGCATCTTCAGCAACGTGCTTTTCCCTGCGCCGTTTTCGCCCACCAGTGCGATGCGCTGACCCCGCTCGACGGAGCAATCCACTCGCTCATAGACGACTTTCTCTCCATAACGCTTTGCCGCGCCCTGGATTTCCAAGACGTGCCGTCCGCTCGCTGCCGGGAGGGGAAATTTGAACTTCACCCGCTTGGGATCGCGCTTAATCTCAATCATCTTGACCTTATCGAGCTGCTTGATGCGCGATTGAACCTGGCTGGCTTTGTTCGCTTGGTAGCGGAATCGATCCACAAATGTTTGGACCCGCGCAACCTCTTTTGCCTGGCGCCCTGCGGCAGCCTCACGCTGCGCATCCCGTTCTGCGCGGATCTTGATGAACGAGGTATAGTTGCCGCGATATTCTTCGATCTTATGGTGCCGGAGATCCCAGATATGTGTGACGACACGATCGAGAAACGCCGTGTCGTGGCTGATGAGCAGCAGGGTCATCTCCGAGTTCAGCAGGAATTGCTCGAACCAGCGTTGCGTCGGTTTGTCCAAGTGGTTGGTCGGTTCGTCGAGCAACAGCACATCAGGGTTGGTCAGCAGCAGATGCGCCAAGGCGACACGCATACGATAGCCGCCGGACAGCTTTTCAACTTCACGGCTGAAATCGATCTCCGAAAATCCCAACCCCATGAGAATACGCTCAGCTTCATGTTCGGGATACAGATCGCGATGGGTGGCGTCCAACACGGTCTTGCCCGTGATGGTTTCGAGTTCCTGCGGGAGGTAGCCGATGCGAAGACGAGGACGCTTGCGGATGGATCCCTTATCCGGCGATTCCTCTTCGAGAATCATCCGAAAGAGCGTAGTTTTGCCGGCGCCGTTGGGCCCCACTAGGCCGACCCGTGAGCCGGGTCTGAGATGCGCCGTCGTGCCTTCAAGCAGAATCCGCGTGGAATATTGTTTATAGACCGACTCGATTTGGAGCATGAGGGGCTTTGTGAACCAGGCGGATCGTTCTTATCGGGAGGAGCCGATGGTCACTCGGTGATTAGATGTGGGTGTTGAGGTTCATAACCTGCAAAATGAAGTTGGTGGAGCTGGCCGGGATTGAACCGGCGACCTCGTGAATGCCATTCACGCGCGCTCCCAACTGCGCTACAGCCCCATGTCAGTTGATTCAGAAATACGCGAAAATCCTTGTGAAACAGCGGTCATGCTAACACGGCCCTCTCGCGGCAGTCAAGAAAAGGGGAGGGGAGCAGCCAGACCATCCTTCTTGCTCGCAGAACGCGCACGATGAAACTGTGCTCGTCCGATGCGCGCAGTGAAGGACAGTCTGACTGCTCCCCCTAGGGCGACGAGCAAGCTTGGAAGGAGCATGTATTTCGTTCGACGCGCGCAATAAGAGACGCTTAAGACCTGCCTTCACGCTTCTTGACAATCACTAGAGGCGTCCCTACCATACCGCTCCGGCCCTGGCCATGAATCCAGCCAGGGCTCTTTTTTTTGGGGAGCATGTCAGACAATGGGAAATCTCGTTGTAATCGGGGCGCAGTGGGGCGACGAAGGCAAGGGCAAGATCGTGGATATCTTGGCCCGCGACGTCGACGCAGTGGTTCGCTATCAGGGAGGGTCCAACGCGGGGCACACCGTGATCAATGAGCAAGGCACCTTCGTGTTTCACCTCATCCCCTCTGGCATCCTCTATCGCGGGACGCTCTGTGTGATCGGGAACGGGGTCGTCGTGGACCCGGCCTCGTTGATCGAGGAGCTGGACCATCTCCAGATTCAAGGCGTGAAGATCGGGAAGAATTTTGTTGTGAGTCAGCGCGCCCATCTCATCCTGCCCTATCACAAGGCCATCGACAAAGCGTCTGAACAGTCTAAAGGCTCTCGCCGAATTGGTACGACGGGGCGAGGGATTGGCCCGTCCTATGCCGATAAGATGTCGCGGGTCGGTATCCGAATGGGGGATCTGCTCAATCCGAAGGCATTTCGAACCAAACTTGAAGAGAATGTCGTCGAGATCAATTGGTTTCTCGAGCAACTGTACAAGCTGGAACGGTTCGATGTTGAAAAGGTATACCGGCAGTATATGGTGTATGCCGATCGGCTGAAGAGCCATATCGTCGATACCGTCATGCTCGTCAATAAGATGATCGACGGAGGGAAGATTGTGTTGTTTGAAGGGGCGCAAGGGACACATTTGGATGTGGACTTTGGCACCTACCCCTACGTCACCTCATCTAGCTCGACGGCCGGAGGCGCCTCAACGGGAACAGGCGTGGGGCCAACGAAAATAGACGCGGTGCTCGGGGTCGCCAAAGCCTACACCACGCGTGTCGGCAGCGGGCCGTTCCCCACAGAATTAACCGATGTGGTGGGAGAGGGGCTCCAAGCAAGAGGGAAAGAGTTCGGATCGACGACGGGCCGCGCACGCCGCTGTGGCTGGTTCGATGGCGTCCTCGTGCGCTACGCTACCAAAGTAAATGGCCTCACGTCACTGGCCGTCACGAAACTAGATGTGCTCGACGGCTGCAAGGAACTCAAAGTCTGCACCGGCTATCGTTATCAGGGGAAGCTCTATCGGGACATGCCGGCCGATCTCCAGGCGCTGACCGACTGTGAGCCTATATACAAGACTTTCAAAGGTTGGTCCAGTGCGACTACCGGCGCGACCACGTATAAACAGCTTCCCGTGGAAGCCAAGCGCTATCTCCAATATCTTGAGGACATCTCCGAGTGTCCCATCGATATGATTTCCACCGGCTCGAAGCGCAGTGAAACCATTATTCTTCGCAACCCACTCAAGACCCGTTCCCGTCGTGCATGAAACGTAAAACGCGAAACGTCCGAGTCCGGAAACGAACGACGCTTCACGGATGTTGAGCACGACGTTGGTAGCAGGTTGATCTGGTTTGATTCGTTCATCTAGTTGGTCTTGTTCAACCAAACAAACGAGATAAACCAAAAAACCAAATAACGGTCTACTTATGCTGCGGGCTAGGCATAGGCCGAGCGTCGGTGGTAGAATCCGCGCTCTTCGCAGGGTGAGCCGGTAGCTCAGTTGGTAGAGCATCGCCCTTTTAAGGCGAGGGTCCTGGGTTCGAGTCCCAGCCGGCTCACCAGTTATTCCAGAGTCTTACACAGTTGACCATCTCGGCGAATTGCCGTTTGTGTCAAATTTGTGCCAACGACGAGTGGCATTTCTAGCACCGGACCCCCTCGCGCAAACTCTCGGGACAGTGGCGGGCATAACGTTGCGTCATCAAGCCGGTCTTGTGTCGCAATAGCGAGCGTTGTGAGAAATGGCCGTTTATCACTCTTAATCAGCGGGCCGTAGGATCAATCTCCCCCTAATCCATTCTGAGCGGCTAACGCAACACCTTCAATCTTAAAGGAAAGAGCGTGTACCAACGATGGGTGTAACGGGTGCCCTCCACCACCGTTCTTAACCAGCACTTTCGCGGTGAGTCACCCTAGCTCGCGCTGTCAGGGCGTATCCTCGCCCTCGAGCGTCGCCTTAGTGAAACGATTTCCCCGGGCACCCATCGAGCGAATTAACTAGTTCGTTGTAAGCGAAGCCGACCGAAATTATTCCTGTAGCTCCCCTTTTGTTCATATACCTATACTTGGAAGATGAAGTCTTGGAAGGAATATCGAGATATTGTTCAGCTGGCTCGGACATGATTTGACCTACTTCTTCTCTTGTCATTCCCCGCACCAGGTATTTACATTTCTTCTCTAAGGCACGGGCTAGCTCATCTTCCTCCGCCAATCTGACCTTTGCTCGTTTGGATAGGTCCTTTAACTGGGCCGCTTGCGCATCAAGTTTATTCTCTGTGTCTTTAAATCTCTTCAAAAGTGGTTCTGCGATACTCTTTTTTTTGGTGGAATTGTTATTCATGGCTGCACTGGCGAATGAGGGTGATGTGGGCTGGGTGTCTTTAACCTTTGCCGACAGTAGTTGTAGGAGTTGTTCTACTTCCGTATGCGCTTGCTCAAACCTTAGAGCTTTCTCTCTCAAGCTTTCCTGTAGCCGAGACAATGAATCGAGGGTTTCCTGAACCTGTCGGTTCTGTTCTTCGAGACGCTGGTATCTACTTACCACCGCTTGTTGCACCAGTTGAAGGTCTCGCTGCGACTTATCAAATGCTTGCCCCTGTAGACGTGTTTGTTCTTGTAAGTGTCCCTGAATCTCAACCAGTTTCTTGGCGGGAACGCGCAACAGGTGATAGACCGTAACCTTACCGATTGGGTTGGTTTCTTCGAACGACGTCTGAGTTTCAATCACCAATCCTTTCGCTTCAACGTCGGTGACTTGCGCAACGTTCATCAATTCGACCTTGGCCTTCTCAAACGCTCGCTTTCTGCCCTCCTCGACCGTGTCCGCATTTCGGGCAATTCCGACTACGAACAAGTCTTCTCCTTCCATAAAGGATGATTGTTTTGTCCAGAATGGGCGCTCATTCGTTTCGGCCCAACAAGGTACGATAGAAAATGATTGAAAAGTTAGGATCATTCCCAAAAAGAAGATGAAAATCTTCATTGTGTAACCTCTTCGTCAATCACGGCTGTGCGCGAGGACTAAACATAACCGTTCTCATGTAACGCTCTATCAATCTTAGGGTCGGAACGCCGTAGCACTTGGGCAAATTCGTGAAAGCCAAGTAAAAAAATCACATCTCATCAATCGCGTGTTTGAACAAGAGGCACATATCAAAGATTTTATTTCAGTGGCTTATCCGTAGCACGGTGGAGCTAGCTCGGCAACTAGGGTTAACCCCTAAATCGGGAAGATATTTATTGCCCACTAAGGCCGATTATTCGAAGTTGGCGGGCGACATTCCAATTGAATAACACGATATCAACAGAGGGTTCACGGTCGAGCAATTGGTCAGCATGATTGTGAAGAAGGAACCTAAGGAGCCCTAAGACATTATTCCCAATTGTTTTCCGGAGCGCCGCGCCGCTTGTTCAAACCATGGCTGAATTCGGCGTGCTACTTCTCGTTTTTATGCCGGCCTCGAAATTGGATCTCAATGCCCTGTCGGGAGGGCACCGACGTCATCCAGACGCTGGAACAAGACAGTCGCGGGAAAGGCGAGGGTTCTCAACTCTAATTCCGGAAAGGTGGTGTGATCTTGGCGATCGTGTAGAATTCAGCGGGGAAGCTCGCGGAGGCAGCGACGGCACTGCACCCCACCAAAAAGGCGGTGGCCACCTCCATGCCCGGGTAAGTAGCGCGTGCACCAGCCTAGCTGGGGCCGGGAGGATCTTCACGATCTTCTCCCGTGAGCGAGTCGGCTTCTTGCGCTTCGAGTGGCTGCAGATCGGTCAGGATGCCCTGTAGCACCTGCCGGCGTTGCTGCAGTCCCTTCTTCGGGATATCTCGTGTCAATGGTTCCTGAGCGGATTCCGGCAAATTTACCAGCGCTTCGGCTTCCCCCACGGTGGCATATTTGTACGATTCCACATACTGATGATTCGCGCCGTATATTTTGATCAGCATGTCTTCCGTGTCAGCGTCAAACTGATCGAAGGTGGGATTCACCACCGTGTGGTAAGCGAGGCTTTCGAGCTTATCGATCTGCGCCTTGAGACCATCGCTCCGGGATTCGGCATGATACATCGAATTGACTTCAGTCATAATGGCGTCTCCTTCCCTGTTGATCTTGATATCCTATCAGCCCTGTCTTCCGTTGTGTGAGCAGTAGTGATCAGTCCTGGATCCTCGACTTCGATATATTTGCGTCATCGAACGAGCCGCTGGTGAAGATTCTGCGCGCCTGCTGATACTGAAGGTGGGATGCACTTGGCACGAGGGATGCCGATAGTTCTCGTCACTCGGGGGCGGACGACAATCAGACCACATCATGTGAAAGAGAGACGGAGTGGATCACGAGCCGTGAGAGTCTTACCTTCATTATAAAGGAGGAATCATGGGAGATCATCGTCAGAAAAGGATTGAAGAGATCGCTGCTGAGATAACCGGGCCTATTGTGGAGGCGATTATCACAGCCGGAGCCAATGGCAGCGATGGACGTCTTTCCGGTATCTCGAAAGCCAAAGCAATAGGGGAGGCCACCAGAGTTATATATGAGGAGGTCTTTACGGGAGTTCTTGTCAGTCTGAAGCCGGGCACATCGAGTGCGCTGCCGAAACCGGGAGATCTGCTTGACCGTGTTACTGGGAAACCAGTCCTGGCCTCTCAACCGTGAGTGCGGTGATCCTGGAGCGAGCTCAAGAAAGGACAAGACTGATCATCGTAGAAAGCAGCCGAGGGTCTCTCGCGTGCACCCGGCTGCTCCTTGAGAAGTGGAGAGACGAAGAGGGCGGGATTCTCTGCAGAATTGAAGATTGGCACTGTTCAACAAACTGCAGATCGGACTCTCAAGAAGTCAAAGCCAGCCCTGGTGTCAAAACCCCCTGACACATCACGATCCATGATGACCTGCGCCATCACGAATTCTCCTCTTTTGCTGCTGATTCGTTCTGCTGAGTGTTCTGAGGTTGGTCTTCGCCGGGACTCTTAATCAGCGGGCCGCAGGAACAATCGTGCCGCATGCCGTCATATTTTTGTTGTAGCCCCGACAGCGCGTCGGTATTACCTGCATACGCTGACTTTCCTGTCCATGCGATAGTGCATGTAGGCTTGTTCCTGAGAGGAAAACTTCACTATGCGGGTATTAATTGGCCCGAACGAGAGGAAGGTCAGGCCAGTGTGTCGTATAGGCGGGTGAGCGTCGATGGAACTGGGTTCTCCATGCTCTCGTCATTCCACTGGCCGCATAGCGTACTGTCCCGTCGCCCCAGCGGGCATTGATCGCATCTAACACAGACATCAACCGTTTCGACCGTCCCCGATCCTGATCGTCGAACAGATCAGTCTGAACCTGGCTCAGTGGAACGAGTCCCGTCAGCATCACGCCGGCCTTCTTATACTGATAGCCCTTTCGATAGATCTGTCTGATCCCACGTACGGCGGCGTTGATCAAATCGTGTGTGCTATCCGTTGCCACGGTGAGTGGCACCGTCAGCGCGTTACTGTACTGCGGTCCGTCCTTGAATTCGTTCGTCATCAGGAATACCGTCAAGACCGTTGCGGCTAATCCTTCGCCGCGCAGCTTCTCTGCCGCTCGTGACGTATACGCAGACACGGCCTCTTCCATCTCGATCAAGGTGGAGACCGGCTTGCCGAACGCGCGGGAGCAGGTGATCCCTTGCTTTTTCGGAGAGCACTGTTCCAGTGGCAGACAGGATTGCCCGCGCAATTCGTGAATTAGCCTCAGGCCGACTATCCCCATATGCGTTCGTACCCATTGGTCATCGGCTTGGCGCAGCTGTAGTGCCGTTGTGATCCCATGTTGCTTCAGGAAACGGGCATGGTTCGGACCAATGCCCCATACGTCTTCCACGTGCATTTGGGCGAGCACCCTCTCACGGTCTGTGCAAGAGGTGAGGTCGAAGACACCGTTCGTATCGGGGTTCCGTTTGGCCACTCGGTTTGCGATCTTCGCGAGGGTCTTGGTTTCTGCGATCCCGACTGAGACAGGAATGCCTGTCCAGCGCTTCACAATGGTGCGTATGGTGCGCCCGTACTCGGTCAGGTTCCGTGACTCAAAACCCACCAAGCTCAGAAACGCCTCGTCGATCGAATAGACCTCGACCGCTGGACTGAATTGCTCCAAGGTCTCCATAACGCGCTGTGACATATCGCCATAGAGCGCATAGTTCGAGGAGAAGACGTGGACCTGGCGCGCACGAAGGAGCGGCCGGATTTGAAATTCCGGCACGCCCATTCCAATGCCAAGGGCTTTCGCTTCATTGGAGCGAGCGACGACACAGCCGTCATTGTTGGACAGCACGACAACGGGTTTGCCCTCTAGCTTGGGGTTAAAGACCCGCTCACAGGAGGCGTAGAAGTTGTTGCAATCGACGAGGGCGAATACAGGAGGCATGGGACCGCTCAGAGCGCGTGAATGACGGTGGTAACCACACCCCAAATCTCGAAGGACTGTTGTTCGACAATCTCGATCGGCTGGTAGATCGGGTTCTCAGAGAGGAGCCGAAGCGCTCCGCTGTGCTTCTGCAGTCGTTTCACGGTCAGATCTCCGTCGAGTACCGCCACGATGACGTTCCCGTCAGCCGGTTCGAGCGAGCGATCCACGACTAACAAATCTCCGGAGTGGATACCCGTACCGATCATGGAGTCGCCGGTGACGCGCACAAAAAAGGTGGCGGCAGGGTGCTTGATGAGGTGACGATTGAGGTCTAACCGGCCTTCAATATAGTCATCAGCAGGGGACGGAAACCCGGCGGGCAGCCGTCCTAAGAACACGGGCAAGGCACAGCGGGTGGACAGATCGGGAGCAAAGACGGTTTCAACCTTGGTTATCATGTGTGCACCTCATGGGACAGATGGGAAGAGAGCGGTAGTGTAATCCTATCCCGCCTGCGGCTCAAGGCACTGGTGCACGTCGTTGCGAGGGTTATTGACCAGGGTGCTGACCGGGTAGGCCGTGAGTTCCTCGCTGGGGTAAGGATGAAGCAGGGTTTTGAGCGAGGCTGCTTGTTGTACGGCAGGGTCGAGCCACTGATCGTACGCTGTGGGGGCGAGAATGACCGGCATCCGATTGTGAAACGGGGCTTCGCGAGATGATAAAATTCAAGCATAGCGTGGTCTAATTTTTGGAAGAAAGGTCACCCATTCCGCTCGCCTGTGATACGCTTGATATCGGAAGGGAACGCAGCAGAGGACAAGAGTGGGTCGTGGATAATTTCTAACAGAGCCTCCTGGTCTGATGAAAAAGCATCGATCACTGACGTGGTTGAGGGTCAGCTGATCAGGGCTCTCCTGATTGAAGCATAAGAGACTTGTTGGCAGGCTTTGGAGAAGGCGAGCCTGCTGCTGAAAGGGAAGAACTAAGCCAAATGGGAAAGACTCTTGAATATCAGGGGTACACAATCCAGTCCTTTCCGCAGCACCTGGCAGACGGTGAGAAATGGAAGCTGCGCATCTTTGTCTCCGTGGACAATCACCGAGGCGTCAAAGCGCGCGAATTCTTAGCCGATGTCGTGTATGCAACGGAGCAGGAGGCCGATATCCACGGGATTGCCTTTGGCCAACGCCTGATTGATGGAAAGGTGGAGGGTCAGTCCGTCATGGATATGAAGACGGTGGATCGACGAGCGACGCCGCGCCTGCGTGTGCAATTCCGTACCACATTTTCAAGTTCCACGAAAAAAGAAGGGACGGGCGTCATGCTTGATCTGTCTTCGGGCGGATGTCGCGTCGAAAGTCCTGTTCCTGTGGAACCGGGCTTATTGTTGGAGCTGCGCATCTATGCGCCAGACATCGAATGGCCGCTCATGATTGAAGCGGCAAACGTGCAATGGGTGGGCGGCCAGACCTTCGGGCTGGCCTTCTTTCGGATCACGGAGACGGAGCAACAGCGTTTGGGGCAGGTGATCGAGGATTTGATAGAGGGCGGTGAGGGGAGAGCCGACCACTCAGTCTGAATCACTCATCTAGAAGCCGTCAGCCGAGGAGAACTCGAGCTGTCAAACTGTGCTAAAAGGGTCTACCGCCCGCAAGGGTGTGCGGGTTCAAATCCCAGCTTCGGCACCACCTAAAAATTGATCCTAGTTTTTTGTACGCAGCTCGTCGGTAAACCTTTGCAATACTTTCACTCTGGCTTCCACGTCACGTGCAAAGACATCATGGCTTGCAGGTAGTCCTGCGAAATGCAGAGCAGGCGTTGGGGGATTTCTAAATTCTTCCACATGCCCAGCATCCATATTCTGCTGCAGATATTGGATTGTGGTGGCGAACCACTGTCTTCCTTCATCAGCAGGCGGTCGGGATGTGGGAGTCGATAGAGTTTTTTCAATGATGCGCTTGCCTTCGGCTTGCAACTGAGCCAACTGGTCTCTCATCGATTCCTTGCTTGTCTTCCCGGTGAGTTTAACCACATTCGTCTCAACGTCCTTGTTCTCATTAGGGTGATTCTGGAGAGAGGCTATCCGGCTCTCTCTGTCTTTTACCTTTTTCTTTAACGCCTGCAGCGATTTCCCTGTATCCTTGCCGAATTCTGTTAACTGAGCACTGATCTTATCGAATCTTCGTTCGAGGGTGTCTACGTTTTTATTTTTGGCTTCCAGATCCTTCCTCAGGGACGCTATTTCTCTGGAGAGCGACTCGTTTTGTGTCTTCAGCGGTTGGGAATTTCGGTAGCTCTCTTCCCACTGCAGAAACAACCCAAGGAAAAAGCTTAACGCCAACGCTGTCAAATACTGCACTTGACTCACCTTGTCGGCGCCAAGACGCCGCGCTGTCCAGTCGATGAGGATCATCATGGCGCCCCCAACAAGGAGGAACACCAGGGCTTGCAAAGTAAATAGGCCTAAGTCGGCGATCCGCTCGCCAAGAGTGAGAGTCAAGAGGTCCTCCACGCGTCATCACTCTGTTTGGTGGTATAGCCT
Source organism: Nitrospiraceae bacterium (assembly GCA_039920585.1). Lineage (GTDB taxonomy): Bacteria > Nitrospirota > Nitrospiria > Nitrospirales > Nitrospiraceae > Palsa-1315. The sequence continues at coordinate 22,273 of JBDSDL010000134.1, forward strand.
AGGCCTAAACGCAGTACCGAGAAAACCACCCTTCCGAGGGGGATCGGAGTCTCTTATGGTGCCACCCAGGCCAGCCATTCCGGCGTCTCGGCTGGCAAATCCACGACCACCTTAAAGAACACCGCCCGACAATGTTACAGGAGCTGCGTTCGCTGCATCCACTTAATGGCCAGGGCAATGTCAGGGCGCTTCAGTTCGAAATCATCACGACCCTACCGCACACGTCTTGAGGAGTCTGTCCCGTTCACGATGACGCACTATCCGGTGCTGACGGCTGTCACTCTGATCCCGTGATCGATACTGGGAGGGATAGGCCAAGTCACAGCAGATCCGACAACGAAAGGGCAGTCCGTGATACAGCACGCCAACCCGTCGCCGACAGGTGGGGCAGATAAACCAGGGGCGCCTCCGACCGCGAAGCCCTCGCGAGTACGTCAGCTGAACATCGTGCTGGTTCAGAGCCATTGATGATGCGGTAGGCAGTGTCTTCGGATCACTCTGATCTCGGTAGAAATCAAGTGGGCTGTAATCTGATTGAACTCTGGTGGGTTGTCGGCTGGCTAGCGCCTGAATATGTCTTATTCGCTAATGCTCTAGTAAGTAGGAGGGGGCGCTTCACGGGAAGGTGCTCGTGAGCGTGTTTGCTGTTCGCGTCTGCTGATCTTGACAAAGTTCCCGGTACACAGCGTTAGGCTCTCTTTCCTATTTCCTATTTCTATCAATCAAGCGTTTCATCATGATCCCCAAACCGACTATGATTACCAGGACTACCACGGTTACTGCTATGCCCCATCCAAGCACGCAGAAAAAATCCTCATGGCAGTAGTCAAACATAAACTGCCAAAACCTGGTCATCTCGGTCTTGGCCATACCCTGTACAAACATCGTATCTGCTCCGTGGCTTTTCTGATCGGGCCAAGTATAGCACCTCCGCCTGTGTACTTGACAGCATCCAAGGCGCTAGTGAATAATGCGCAGAGCTAACTGTGTCGTTGCAACGAAAGAAACGCGTCGGAAACTTCACGCGCATCGCGCGATGAGCGTGCCCGTTGCGGAATAAGGCGAGCGGGTACTTGTGATGCGCGGTCCTGTTCATCGAATCTCGGCTGTGAGCCTGTGCCCGTTACTACAGCGGCCACGCTTGTCCGACTCACCGGCTCACATATTGCCTCACCAATCACAAAAACATTCACCTAGCCAGCCATATCGAAGATGGCACGACCTCGACCTTGACGAACGGTGGCAGTCAGGCAATGAGGCCGGTCCCATGTCCGCCCAAGCCGGACGCGGTCCTCCTTGCCGCTCCAGGCTCTAATGTTGTCAAGGAGAATTCATTCACATCATTCATATCAATGGAGGTTTATTGTAGCCATGGTGAATTATAGAAGCATTACCCTCGCAGTTGTCGGCCTTGCCTTGTCCTTGTCGTTCCTTGCCGTCCCCGCGATGGCCGTCGAGAAGGATGGCGTCATGATGAAGGGTGGCAAGATGGTGAGATTGACGGAAGGGAAAGAGATCGGCCGGATGGATCGCGAGATGACCATGTCCAATGGTACGCGGGTCATGATGAACGGCAAGATATTGATGAAGGACGGGAAAGAAGTGCAGCTGCAGGAAGGCCAAGTCGTGATGCTGGACGGGAAGTTTATCGAGGGTGGCAAGTAGTTTTTCAGCATTGTTGGGTCTGATAACGCCCGACGTTCTGGCGGCTGGCGGAGTTCAGTAGGCTCCGCCCCGCCAGTTTCGCCGGGCGTTCTTACAGATTGCCAGGATTGTTCGTCTGAGTGAGACCGCCGATCACCAATTAACGAAGGTCCAAGGTTCGAGTCCAAGCCAGCCCACCAGTTTTTAATCGCTCCTTCCATTTTATTTCTCTACAAGCTCTGTAATCGCGGTCATATTTCGCCAAAGGGCAACATCTTTGGTGCGCACAGATGGGCTGAGTATGATCGCGTCAGGTGGCACACTCCTGGGCGCAATCGAGACCGGGCAAGCAAATTCCAACGTCACATGGGGAGAAGACGGCCAGACCCTGTTCATTACGGGTAGCGCATCAGTCTATCGACTTCGCTTGACTACATCCGGAGCTAGTACTAGCCTGCCGTAAGATTTTCCGCAGCGAGGCGACTCTAGTTGTGTCACGTTTCTACCGAAGGAGTCCTATGGCTTCTCATCGTCAGACCACGTCCACTTCTCAACCACCGATTTTGGCAGAACAACAGCGCCTTGAAGAGGACGCGAAGCGTCAGCGTCATTGGAAACGTTGGGAGCCTTATCTGAGCGAACGGGCTTGGGGGACCGTGCGTGAGGACTATAGTCCTCATGGGACCGCCTGGGAAGCGTTCCCCCATGATCACGCCAGATCCCGTGCCTATCGCTGGAACGAGGACGGCCTCGCCGGCATCTGCGATCGCCATCAACTGATCTGCTTTGCCGTGGCTTTGTGGAACGGACGCGACCCGATTTTGAAAGAACGAGTCTTCGGGCTCACCGGCAACGAAGGCAATCATGGCGAGGACGTGAAGGAGTGCTACTTTTATCTCGATTCGACGCCGACGCATTCCTACATGAAATACCTCTACAAGTATCCGCAAGCACCATTCCCTTATGCTCGGCTGGTTGAGGAGAATCGCCGTCGAGGGCGTCAAGATCCCGAGTTTGAATTGCTCGACAGCGGTGTGTTCGACGAAAACCGCTACTTCGATGTCTTTGTGGAGTATGCGAAGGCGACACCGGAAGATCTGTGTATCCGTATCCAGGTTGTGAATCGCGGCCCAGAGCAAGCCGAACTCACGTTGCTGCCGACGATCTGGTATCGCAACACCTGGTCCTGGGGGTCGGACATCCGACGCCCCCGTTTCAAGCAAGGAGAGTCGATGGAGCCGATGAGCGTCATCGAGACGCAGCACGACTACTATGGCCGGCGCCGGTTACTTTGCGAAGGCGAGCCCACCCTACTCTTCACAGAAAATGAAACCAACACCCGCCGTCTCTATGGCGATCAAGACGGTGCCCGGTATGTGAAAGATAGCTTTCACGAGTATGTCGTGCACGGCGAGAAGGATGCAGTCAATCCGGATCATGTGGGGACAAAAGCAGCGGCTCAGTACGTGCTGACGCTTGCGCCAGAAGAGACGAAGACGATCAAGCTGCGATTTACCAACGAGGAGCAGAGCCCTGATTTCGCAACGCAGGACTACGACACCGTCTTTACGACACGCTTCAATGAGGCGAATGAGTTCTATGACAGTCTTGCACCGAGCAATCTGTCGGAAGATGCGCGCCGCGTGCAGCGGCAAGCCTTTGCCGGACTGCTCTTGAGCAAACAGTTCTATCACTACGAAGTGAATCGCTGGCTCAAGGGCGATCCGAGCATGCCGGAACCGCCGCGTGAAAGGGTGCATGGCCGCAACGCCGATTGGACGCATCTCTACAACGCCGATGTCATTTCGATGCCGGACAAATGGGAGTATCCCTGGTACGCCGCCTGGGATCTCGCGTTTCACTGTATTCCGCTCGCGCTCGTCGATTCGACCTTTGCCAAGGAACAGCTCGTGCTCATGTTGCGTGAGTGGTACATGCATCCGAATGGACAGATACCAGCCTACGAATGGGCCCTCGGCGATGTCAATCCGCCGGTCCATGCTTGGGCGGCCTGGCGCATCTACAAGATCGATAAGAAACGAACAGGCGTCGGCGATCGCGTCTTTCTCGAACGGGTGTTCCATAAACTGCTGTTGAATTTTACCTGGTGGGTGAATCGGAAAGACGCCGAAGGGAAGAACATCTTCCAAGGCGGCTTTCTCGGCCTCGACAATATCGGGGTCTTCGACCGGAGCGCGCCGTTGCCGACCGGTGGCCACATTGAACAATCGGACGCCACAAGTTGGATGGGTATGTACTGCCTCAACATGCTGACGATCGCGCTGGAACTCGCGCGAGACAATCGGGCCTACGAAGACGTCGCCAGCAAATTCTTCGAGCACTTCGTCTACATCTGCCGCGCCATGAATAACATCGGCGGCGAAAAGATCGAATTATGGGATCGCAAGGACGGCTTCTTTTACGACGTGCTGCACTTGCCGAATGGAGAAACCACACACATGAGAGTCCGTTCGATGGTCGGGCTGATTCCTCTGTTCGCGGTGGAGACGCTCGATTCCGAACTCGTCGACAGCCTCCCTCGCTTCAAGCACCGGATGCAGTGGTTCATCGAAAACCGCCCGGACTTTGCGCAGCATCTCGAAACGCAGTCCTCCGACGGAGGCGTGCGGCGCTTTCTGTCGCTCGTGAGTCGCGATCGGCTGAAATCCGTGTTGCGATACATGCTGGACGAAGAAGAGTTCCTGTCTCCCTACGGTATCCGCGCGCTCTCGCGCTATCACAACGATCATCCCTACGTGGTCTCGGTGATGGGGCGAGAGCATCGCGTGGACTATGAACCGGCTGAATCCAGTACGGGCTTGTTTGGAGGTAACTCGAATTGGCGCGGACCGATTTGGTTCCCGGTCAACTATCTCTTGATCGAGTCGTTGCAAAAGTTCCACTACTTTCTCGGCGATCAGTACAAGGTAGAGTATCCGACTGGATCGGGCCATCAATCCACTCTCTGGCAAGTGGCGGCTGAGATCTCACGCCGGTTGACGCACATCTTTCTCCAGAATGCCGAGGGGAAACGTCCGGTGTTCGGCGACACGACACGATTCCAAGATGATCCGCATTGGCGCAATAACATACTGTTCTACGAATACTTCCACGGGGATAACGGAGCCGGTATCGGCGCGAGTCACCAGACGGGATGGACTGGATTAGTGGCGAAGTTGATTCAACAATCTGGGGAGTGAGGACGTGAGGCGTAAGGGGTAAGGTGTGAAGATCGGAGCCGAAGATTGCCGGAATCTAGACCGGGCCTTGAGTCTTGAATGGCTGGAGACAAACGGTCGAGGGGGATTTGCCTCCGGGACAGTCGCGGGCGCAAACACGCGCCGGTATCATGCGCTCTTGCTGACGGCCCGCAAGCCACCGAGCGAACGGTTCGTCCTAGTCAACCACCTCGAAGAGTGGCTCGACATCGATGGCCAGGCGATTCCACTCTCAACGAATCTGTATCCGGACGCCGTCCATCCAACCGGGTATGAGCACTGTATCAAATTTTCAACAGACCCCTGGCCGACCTGGACCTTCAGTTGCAACGGATTGACGGTTCAACGGGAGATCCTGTCGATCCACGGCCGCGATATCGTGATGGTGCGATGGAAGCTGGTTGGCAAGAAACGAGTGCGAGCCGGGCTGCGGGTGAGGCCGAAGCTCACCGGGCGCGA
>JBDSDL010000135.1:0-4522 GCA_039920585.1 Nitrospiraceae bacterium
TGCCGCGGCAGGTGACGATCATCTGAATCGGCAACCGTGCGCCGGACCACATTGGGAAGTTCTCCATCGCGCGCATCGTGCCTGGTCCCGCAGTTGTCGTAAACACGCGTGCCCCACCGAAGGCCGCTCCAGCGCATTGCGACATGACGGCGAATTCGCTTTCGCCGCGGAAGTAGTCGCCGATATAACCCTCGGCAAAGAGCTCGCCGATCAAGGCGGCTGCTTCACTCTGTGGGGTGATCGGGTACGCAATCATCACGTCGCAGCTGGCTCGCCGGAGCGCTTCTTTGATGACCTCGCTGCCCGTATAGAACGACGGCGTGCGCGGCGCGTCGTTCATCATCTTCCAGGTGTCGGTAAAGGTCTGTCCTTTTTTATTTTTTGTGCCGATGACTGAGTGTGTGTCTGCCATGGGTCAAGCTCCTTTCACTGTCTTCAGAACCTCAAACAGCTTAGCTTAGTTTGAAGCTCCGCTTTTGGCTGACGTCAGCCGTGGTTGGACTGTCCCTTTCAATTTTTTCACCCACTCGGCCAGTTTCATGATTTTTTCAACCGATGCGTCGCGGAACGATAGCATCGCATCTTCATGGCCGGCTTGAGCGCACATAGCAATCGTGTAGCAGGACGTGCCACCCCGAATGATTTTGAGCGACAAATTTGCTTGATGGCAGTGGACTCCGATGAACATGCAGCAATCGATTTTATTGTGCCAGATGGTCAGATTCGGGTGGTTGGGGTTGATCTCGACCTCAGGATTGATTTTGGGATACTTGGGGCGGTAGTCCGGCATCGGGATCAGCATGGGCGTTTGCCCGGGTTGCACGCATTCTTTGAGTGTGTTGTACAAGAGACGGATGGCCGTGGCTTTCTTAGCCGCCTTCTCGTTCCAGGCCCACAGGACTAAGGGGCCTGGGAAGAGGGTCGGCACTTTGGCCATGAGGAATTGTTTTGCCGCCTCCTCATAAGCTTTCTCTTCCGGGACAATCACACCGTTGATATGAGCTTCCCCGGGATTCGGCAAACAAATGCCCATACTGGCAGCCGATGGAGGAAGGAAATGTTCTGGGCCTGGAAGGACACGATACTGAGTCATTACAGCTTACTCTCCGGCTAAGGGGTTAAAGAACGAAAAGCACAGGTTTTCTGATACGCTCAGCCTTTATCACTCTAAGCTTATTCCGTGTGCTCTGCAACTTCGCAGAAGGCCTATCGCTATGAAATTTGGGGCCATTGAACGAAGGAGGCTTAGGCCTTTCGTCCTCAGATCATGGCTTTGCCAAGAATAGCCCAATAATGCCTATCTGGTTCACATTTAAGGAGTGCGCATTATAGAGTTGGCCCATCCAGTCTGTCAAACCAATCTGGTAGCCGTTGGGCTGCATAAGGCGGTTCGCTTGTCCATGAGATGCTAATAGGAAATCAATATGTTGCGCAGTACCAGTACTATGGTAATTGTTCACAAGCTGGAACGGACCCGAGAACGCAGGCCCGCTCAAGGTCGTCTTTCGCGAGCCGACCCTGCAAACGATCTTGGTACAGCTTTGCTCTCGTCACCAGGGCAGCAGCATTGGTGGGGTCAGCTCGAATTACAGTGGACAGATCTTCAATCGCCTTTTCCGGCTGATTCAGATTGAGGTAAATCTCGCTCCGTAGTGCATACGCTTCCTTTTGATAGGGGATCCAACTTTCAGGAGTTTCGGCGTTTAAGAGTTTCGTTAGCGTGGCTAAAGCTTGATGCCAAGATTTGGCGTTGGCCTGACGGCGAGCTTGTGTCGTGTATACACCGATGAGGGGCTGGCGTGCGATATCGGCAAACGGATCCAGCGCAAGGGCTTGTTCGTAAGCGGCGGCGGCCTCGTCCAATTTTTTCAGCCATGTGAGCACATCCCCTTTCCCAACCCATGCCCATAGGTTCTTGGCGTCGAGTGCGATGGCGTGATCGAAATCTACCCTGGCTTTGTTCAGGTAGTCTGCATAATCCAACGTCTGAGTCCGTTGGGAAAACGCGAGCGAGACGAGTCGGAGATAGGTTTGCCCTCGCACAATGAGTGGATCGATGTAGCGATCGTCAAGGCTGGCGGCATCGGTGCTGAGCTGGATCTTGTCCCGAAGATTCGATGTGTGGAGAGCAGTTTTGAGCATCGCGTGTGCCCGTTGATGTGAGCTTGACTTCCCGTTGGGATCGATTGCCAGCATTCGTACGCCGATCGGTTGTCGTTGAAGCTCTTGCAGTTGTGAACGCAATTGGTAATTTTCCTGCTGGAGTCGGCGAAAGTGTTCCGCGAGTTGCTGATCGGACTGAAGTCGGCGTATCGCCTCCGCCAGACTGCTCACATTGACCGTGGCCCGAATGCGTACGAAGAAGACAGGGCGATCTATCTCGAAGGAGCGTCTGGATTCAAGGATTTCCGTTTCCGTGACAGCAGCCGCAATCGTTCTGATTTCCAGGGAACTGGTTTGCGTGCTTCTCCCGCCAGATTCCTTTCCCACATCGTGAAATGTAGCTTCGAGATAGACGCCCGCTTCTTCCACCGCATTGCGTTGGGCTCGTTGGAGGACTTTTTCCTCTGCGCCGGCTAAGGTGTCGCCATCAGCCATGACATATTGGCCCTCGGCGATGACGGTTTTCGTGGAGGCGCTGAATGCAGGGGGGCTCAATAGTAAGAGTGCAAAAAGGGAGGGATAGAACAATCGCCGGTACAGTTCCATTTGGATAACTATACCGCGCGATGGCTGTAGGGGCAATGCACCCAGGCGGGGTAAACGGAGTAAGGGCCAGGAGTGGAGCGGCAGGTTGTTGGCTACCGCTCTTTCGGAAAGACTTGGGCGAATGGGTGGACCTCGACCCGTACAAATATACCGTGGATGGTATAGGGGTCTTCGCGGGCAAACCGTTGCGCGTCTTCCAGCGAGTCCGCCTCGATGACGATTAGACTTCCTGTCTTATCCGTGAGCGGGCCCGCTAGTACGACCCGGCCTTGCGCATCCAGGGGTTCCATCTTGGCGAGATGGGCATGGCGATAGATTTTTCGCTTGGCCTCCCCATCGGGGCCGTCGAATCCGAGTATGACAAATTTCATAAATGTCTCTAAATGGTGAGGAATCTGATCTCAGGTTAGGTCTTCTAGAGGGCAGCGATCTTTATAGCCGGTGGTTGTTTCATGCCACCAGAGAACCTCTTGCTCTCCAAGCTTCCAGCATAGATAGACCACTCGGCCGTCACGAAGATGAGGAAAATCACAGAGGCCGAGGTCCAGATCTTTTACCAGGATGCCGAGTTCCTGAATCGCCTGAAGATTCGCGCTGACCTGTTGCAGTCCCAAGATGTAGAGGTGCCCAACGGTACTGCCCCCACCATATTCGGCTCTGGCGCTGGCTTTCTTGATATCTTCTTTCGTGCGAGATAAGACAGCCTTGGCTTGCTGAATCGCTGTCAGTTTGGAATTGAGCTGGGGGATAAGGCGGTTAGCCTCGGACAATGTAAAGATTCGTTCGTGCTGTTCCTGTTCGTCATCGTGTGCCATGCTATGCCTCCGCGAAGTCCCTCATTTAGCACACCGCTCTTTTGCGCTGCAACCAGAGCAGTGCTGCTGTCGGGAAGATCCGGGGCCGGCTGGACTGGCTCAGCGTGAAGTGAGTAGTATGAAAAAAAAGATATCCTAGTTGACAAGGAAGCATGCTCGCGTTAGTATTCGCTCACTATCTCAGCTCGATTCACAGTTATCTCCACACACAAGACTTCCGGGGCGTATCTCGATACAAGTCACAATACTCAGGGAATAGAGGCGAGTCAGCTCGGCATGAGTTCCAGCCCGCAACAATATCCGCAATCATGAGACAGAGTCGTACCCTGATAGCGACAAGCGAAGACAGGTCAGTCCCTCACAGGGTCACCCTGTTTTAGCTGATAACACGACACAATCATCAACGCATTATCATTACGCTACTATTCAGTCCGTGGACAATTTCCCATGGTTCACCATGTTCGATCGCTGCCGATAACAATGCAGCCAGGGGCTTGAGAGGATATTCATGACACAAACGAAGGGGGAGGTTATGCATCTCGCGGAGCTAAAGCAGAAGTCGATCGCCGATCTCAATGAGGTTGCGCGCGATCTGAAGATCGATGGCGCACCCAATCTGCGGAAGCAGGAATTGATTTTTGCGATTTTGCAGGCGCAGACCGCAAACAACGGCGTGGTCTTCGGCGAAGGTGTGCTCGAAACACTCCCTGATGGGTTCGGATTTCTGCGCGCTCCCGACTCGAACTATCTCCCTGGTCCCGACGACATCTATATCTCGCCCTCTCAAATCAGGCGTTTCAATCTGCGCACCGGCGATACGGTCTCCGGGCAGATCCGGCCGCCGAAAGAGAGCGAGCGGTATTTCGCGTTACTCAAGGTCGAAAAGGTCAATTACGAAGATCCCGAAGTGTCTCGAGATAAAATCCTCTTCGATAACCTGACACCGCTCTATCCGGAAGAGCGTCTGGTCCTCGAGTTCGACCGTGAAGAATATTGCA
>JBDSDL010000136.1:0-2961 GCA_039920585.1 Nitrospiraceae bacterium
GTCTGGACGCCAATGATGGCATAGAGCCCCGCCACCGGTGAAACGGTTGCGAAGCCGATCGTCAGGCTATTCCAGAGAGTCAGGCTGCGGTTGAGTGTATCGGGAGTACTCGTAGCGGTAGCAGGAAAAACCGTATCTGGATTTTCTTTAATTAACATGACAGACCTCTCTGACTTGGCAGTAGGTCAGACTGATCAGGTACGGAACAAACTATGGAATGGAGCTGCATAACGAAGCCTCCTTGTCGAGCGGGTTAAATTCCAAGAAGGCCATGTACCTCCAGTACATGATCTCCCGGGCTTTTATCCCTCCGTGGAGCCTCGTCATGCGAGACCGGAAACTCTTGGACCAGACACTCCCATAAAAGGCAGCCGGAACCCTAGTTTCCCCTTCAGCGCGATCTTACGATCTTGCGGAAGCAAAGTCACGAATATTACTGCCTACACAGTAGTCGTCAAACTCTTCCATCGTGATTCTGACTGCCGTTGATCTTGCCAAGCTACTTCGAATTGTAGGTATGGGCCAGGTCTTCACGCCTCCCCGTTATGTTTTCTGGCCGAGCGCCCGGTCGAGATTGAAGGCGGCACTGATCAAGGAGAGATGGGTGAATGCCTGTGGAAAGTTTCCGAGGGCTTCGCCCCTACCGCCTATTTCTTCTGCGTAGAGTCCCACGTGATTGGCATATCCCAGCATGCGTTCAAAAAGCAATCGAGCTTCTACGAGTTTTGTGCGATCGACACGCCCCACTCTGGTCAATGCTTCCACAAGCCAGAACGTACACATATTAAACGTGCCTTCTCCTCCATGTAGACCGTCTACACCCGTTGCGCTGTCATACCGATAGACCAGACCGTCGGAGACCAACCCGCCATCTGTTGGCGAACGGTTGATCGCGTTCAGGGTGCCGAGCATCCGGGGATCGTTCGGCGAGAGAAAAAAGACCAGTGGCATGAGCAAATTGGACGCGTCCAGCGAGTCGCTCTCATAGTGCTGCACGAAGGCGTGACGTTTCGTACTCCACCCTTTGGCCATCACCTCTTCATATATTTGATCCCTCACTTGAAGCCATCGCGTCCGATCTGCCGGAAAGGACCGCTTCTGCGCCAATCGAAGACCACGATCCATGGCGACCCAACACATGAGTTTGGAGGACACAAAGTCGCGCCGGCCTCCCCGCACCTCCCACATCCCCTCGTCCGGCCGCTGCCAGTTATCACACAGCCAATTGAGTCGTCGTCGTATGCGTGTCCAGGCATCGTAGCCGATGGGCGTGACATACTTATTGTAGAGGTATAACGCGTCCAAGAGCTCACCATAGATGTCCAACTGCAATTGGTTATACGCTCCGTTCCCGATTCGCACGGGTCTAGAATCTCGATATCCGGTCAGGTGATCCAGTGTCTGTTCCTTCAAATCATGCCGGCCATCGATCCCATACACGATTTGCATCGACCCATCCGCATCGACCTCGCCAGCGCGCGCGTCCAACCACCGCATAAACCCGTCCGCTTCCTCGGTAAATCCAATCCTGAGCAAACCATACAGCGTGAATGCGGCATCCCGAATCCAAGTATACCGATAATCCCAGTTTCGACCCCCACCGACGCTTTCCGGCAAGCTGCACGTGGGGGCTGCGACAATGGCGCCAGTCGGCTCGAACGTCAGCAGTTTCAGTGTGAGTGCTGATCGGTAGACCATTTCACGCCAGCGGCCGGTATACGTGCATTTCGAAAGCCAGCGATGCCAAAACTCAACCGTGTTTTCAAAGAGCGAATTGATTTCTTCCAGTGATGGACAACGTCCAGCGAGCCCTTCGGGTTCAATGCGTCGAAGCACGAAAACGACCGCTTGTCCTTCCTGAAGCGCGAATGTCGCCCGGACGCCTCGATCATCGAGCGTGAGGGGCATCGTAGTGACGAGCCCAAGACTCAGCTCAGGCGAATGAAAGTTTGCCCCCTGTTCCGTCCTTTTGGTGTGATGCGTCGCGCGAGCGTAATCAAAAGCAGGATGGCAACGGAGCAAAAACTCCATGCTGCCCCGCATGACTTTCACCCGACGAATCAGGTGATCCTGCCATGGAGAGTCACGTGGCAGACCGGTCGGCATGAAATCCTCAATTTCACCAACGCCACTCGGTGAAAGAAAGCGAGTCACCAGCACATTGGTATCCGGCCAGTAGAACTGTTTCGAATTGATTCCCTGCTGCGTCGGAGCGATCTCGAATCGGCCCCCCTTGTCGTCGTCCAGTATGGCGGCAAACACGCTTGGCGAATCGAAGTGTGGAAAGCAGAACCAATCGATTGATCCGTTCATGCCCACCAGCGCCGCCGTGCGCATATTCCCGATGATGCCGTAGTTTTCAATGGGCTGATAGTTCGTGGGCTTCATTGCATCATCTCTCGGCAGGGTACACAGCTGATCCTATGGCCGGTGACACAGAGCAAGGTCACATAACTGAGGCCGTTCAGTATCCAGACCGGGACAATCAGAAAATGCCAATTCCTTGAAGCGCCCAGATTATGGTGTCCACCGGGGAGAGCCACGATGGAGTTGATGTGTTCTGCCTCGTCCATTGAGGTCCAGAGACGGTCCTTCGGCATCACTTTCTTTCCGAATTTAATCCATTCGCTTCCTGGTGTGGCGTCATCGTTCCAATAGAGTTTCGGATGGTCTGCAAGAATCTGCACACCGCTGCGCATCAACACAAAGATGCAGAACAGATTGATGAAATGGTTGACCCGAAGCCAGAGCGGAAATTCTAATATCTCCTGATCCATCTGTCTCACCTAGTTGGGACTGAGAAGAGATTCACCGGACAATCATCAGGAGGTCCGTCTGAACCAGCATCGACCCCAATCCACCAACTCACCGGTGCGTTCTACATCGCCGAACCAATAGGCAACGATCCGTTGATTCATCACACCCTCACTGAATAAATCGTTGCCATTCACCGTATGAATC
>JBDSDL010000137.1:0-10174 GCA_039920585.1 Nitrospiraceae bacterium
GAGTGCAGGCGTGATCGACGCCATCGGCAAAAAGCGTGGCTGCCTATTGACCAGAAGCGGCGGCGGAATAGATCGAGACAAAGCGGCGAGGATACTCTTGTCGGACTACCGCGACGGCACACTCGGCTGCACCAGTTTGGAGACACCGGATAGGCAGGCAGAAGAACATGTGCTGATAGCAAGCGTGTGAAGTGGCAAGACCGGCTGGTTCATCTGGTTTCTCTGGTTATCCGTTTAATCTGGTTCAACCAAAGAAACCGGAGAACCGTAACTCCCTCACAATCCAACTCTGACGAAGTCGATGTACCCTCGTTCAACATCTGCGCTTATAAGCTCTACTCGCACCTTATCTCCAACGTCGAGGCCACGCTCGCCCGTCACCAGTCTCCCTTCGACCGGTGGTTCAAGGAGCCTGACCCACGTACCTCTGTCTGACGCGCCCGTCACAATGGCGTCGAAGCGCTGCCCAATCCGCGATTCGAGCAATAAGGCGGCAGCGGATTTGCGGAGCTGGCGCTCGACTTTTTCCGCATCGTTCTCCTTCTCAGTACAGTGGCCGGCCAGATACTTCAATTCTTCTGAATGGTACGGCGTTGCCGATCCAGCCAGCGCCGCTTTGATCAGCCGCTGGGTGATGAGATCGGGGAAGCGCCGGTTGGGAGCGGTGGAATGGGTGTACCCCTTCACGGCAAGCCCAAAATGTTCGGGAGCGCCATCCTTCGACTGATCCAGGACATACTCGCCTCTGCCAATGAGCTTTACGATGGCCAGGGAGAGATCGGGAAATCTGAGGGGATCAGCCTTCCGACGTGCGATGAGGAACGATTCGAGCGCACCAGCGTCAGGCCCCGAGGGTAAATGCTCGCCCCAGCGTGCGGCCACCTCGACAATCCGCTGCCAGCGTTCGGGAGAACGCAGGATACGGCGGAAAGAAGGCATGCCCTTTCCATTCAAATAGGACGCTGTCGCCTGATTGGCTGCGATCATAAAGTCTTCGATCAGTTCCTTGGCACGATTCTTCTGCTCGACCCTGAGGTCGATCAGTACCTCACCCTCAAACACGGCTCGTGGCTCAATCGTTTCAAGACTCAGCGCTCCCTGCTGGTGTCGACGCACCTTGAGCCGCTGAGCGACCTGGTCTTGCAGGCGGAGTTGCGCATCGAGGCCAGAGACGGCCTTGACCTGCTCAGGCTCAGGCGCCTCCCCTGCGAGCCAGGCGGCGACACTGTTATAGGCGAGCTTCGCGTGATTGCGGACCAGGGCTCGAAAGAGGGTCGAACTGAGGACCGCCCCATCCTCCGCAATCATCATCTCCACGACGACCGCGAAGCGGTCTTGCCCTTCGCCGAGAGATGTCAAATCGGTCGACAGCTTTTCCGGCAACATAGGAAACATGCCGCCTGCCGTATAGACCGACGTCGTATTGTGTTTGGCATGAGCATCCAGAGCAGACTCTTTCGAGACCAGCGCATCCACATCGGCAATCGCAACCAGGATTGAGACAGACCGATCAGGACGAGGCTCGGCCACGGTGAGTTGGTCGAGGTCTCGGGAATCGTCGTTGTCGATCGATGCCCAGAGTAGACCCGTTAAATCTCGTATGCCTGCCTGCTGAACTGTGGAAGCAGTCTCTATGCGGGCAAGCTAGGCCATCGCCGCGGAGGAAAAATCCGGCAAGAGGCCCCGTTCGACCATGGCGCGACGAGCGATGTTCCTAAGATCTGTGCGATGACTTTTCATGAGTCCCCTTCAATCTGATGCTTCAACCCTTCAAGGTGCATGCTCCTGATTGCGTTCTCGGCTCGTACCAGCTATATGATAATCGGTGAGGGTTCTCAAGCTAGCGACGCCTCCGTGAGGTGAGCCAGTGGATCATTCTTCTGATGTCAACATCAATGCACAATAACCCGGCCATTACTATACTTCGATGGGCCATCGCGGTTCCGGCAGGTGTCATGCTGTGGTTCGCAGCGAACCATTCTATTGGAATGGCATTCGGCATGATCCATGGGGTTGAACGTATCGAGGCTTTTTGGGAAGCGCCGGATATGGATGGGGTGCCGATTATCGGCACATACATTATATTTATCACAAGGACTATTGCTGCGGCTTCTCTTGTGAGTGCGATTATCTACATCGTACCGCGCTATCACAAACAGGTCGCGATAATTGCCGCCTCTCTTGTATCCGCCGCCGCCGCAGGCTTCTTGGTTTTCGTATCGTTTCAAGTTGCGAATGAGAACCTCAGCATCGGTCTAGATGGCTGGTACAAACATATTCTGGACACGTTGAGCATTATTTTCGGCGCAATAGCCGGTGCGTGGCTGGCCAATCAGAATCAGAGAAAACAACGCAGGAGTAGTTAGCCCGCATTATTCATGAGCGCTTCTGCTGCAATCGCCGACGCCTGACTCAAGCGAGACCGGCGAGACTGGCGGGAAAAGCGCGACAGGCAGGGACAAGGCTTACACGTCACGCGAGTCTCGCTCTTCGCGCTTTTCGCGCACACTCCGCCATTTCGCAACGAACCGTCATGAATAATGCGGGCTAAAGGTTCCCCCAGCAGGGTTCAGAAATCGTGGAAACTTCGCCTCATGACACTAGTAGCGCTGATTGAACAGGAACTCGCGACAGCCGAGGCCGCGCAGCTCGACGGCAACGACGGAAAGGCGCGAGTCTGTGCTCGGCGCGCCGTGGGCCACGCTACCGAGGCGTGGATCTCGCAGCTCCCTTCCCCGAAATGGCATGGAGATGCGATGGCATATCTCCAACACATTCAGCAGGACGCATCCTTTCCTCTTCCCATCCGCCAGGCTGCCGAGCGATTGAGCACCCCGGTAACCAATCAGCACGCAGCTCCCTTCACGGCAGACCCCGTCGCAGACGCGAGACTCATCATCGCCCACCTCAGCAATCACTGAATGATTGCGTCAGCAATGCTCCATCCAGGCTTGCTCGTTTCTCTTTTTTAAGAGGAAACAGCCTGTCCTTCAACGCGCATCCCATGAAGCCCCTCCAACTTCTCTACACCTCTCTTAAGGGGAGCGGCCAAGGCTGCCCTCTACTGCGCGCATCGAGCGGCGCTCCTCCTTCTAATGATCCTTCCAAGCTTGCTCGCTTTTCCCTTAGGAGGGTGGCCTGGTCGATCCTCGAGTGCGCGCGTCGAACGAGCACCTTCTGAGCGTGCGCGTTCCGCGAGCAGGAGGACGACCAGGCTACCCTCCTCCCCTACCACCCCAACGCCCACCGATGCCCATTCTTTTCCAATAACGCGTCCGCTTCGCTTGGCCCCCAGCTCCCAGCCGTGTAAGAGTGAACGGATTTCTCGCCGATCAACAGCGGGTCATAGAGGCGCCAGGCCGTTTCGGTGAAATCCGCGCTGACAAAAAGGGTCTGATCGCCGATCATCACGTCGAGGAGCAGCGTCTCATAGGCTTCGGGGAGCCGGCCAAAGGCGCCTTCATAGTCGAACTGCAGCGCATGATCGCTCAGCCGGAACGGTCTCCCCGGACTCTTCACGGAAAAACAGAGCGAGAACCCTTCACTGGGCTGGAGCATGATCAGCAACATGTTGGGCGAAATACTGCCGGGATCGAGGGACCGAAACACCTGGGTGGGGGCCTCACGAAACGTCACTGCGATCTGGGTCAACTTACGCGGGAGACGTTTCCCCGTCCTGAGATAGAAAGGCACGCCCTTCCATCGCCAGTTGTGAATTTCCGCTTTCACAGCCACATACGTCTCTGTGGTCGAATCTCTTGGAACCCCCTGTTCTTCGCAATAGCCATGAATCGTCTGGCCGGCGACCTGCCAGGACGTGTATTGGCCAAAGACAACATCCTGAGGAGTCATCGGCGCGACAGAATGGAGGACTTTGAGTCTTTCGCTCTGAAGCGCAGCGGCATTGAAGGACACCGGCACTTCCATCGCCACGACCGTCATGAGTTGGGTGAGATGGTTCTGAACCATGTCGCGGAGCGCTCCAGCCTGCTGGTAGTAGGCCCCGCGATGCTCGACCCCGATATCTTCGGCAACGGTAATCTGAACGTGCTCGATGGTGTCGCGATTCCAGAGCGATTCAAAAATCGGATTCGCGAAGCGGAACGCCAGGAGATTTTGCACTGTCTCTTTGCCGAGATAATGATCGATGCGGTAGATCTGGGATTCCTCGATATAACGATGCAGTGTCGCATTCAGGCGGCGAGCTGAGGGGAAGTCGCGGCCGAATGGTTTTTCGAACACGACGCGGACCCATCCGTGACTCTTAAGCAGTCCCGCTTCGTCCAGCCGTTCCATCGCATCGAGCACGGTGTCCGGTGGCAACGCCAGGTAGAACACTCGGTTCTCCGGCATGCTGTGCGTGAACTCCAGCCGCCGAATGTAGGCAGCCAACGCCTCATAATCTTGTGGCCTCCCTTCATGCAGGCTCTGGTAGTGAAGACACTCCTCGCACCAGACGCGCAACTCTGCTTCATTGCGCGAGCCCCCTTGATTCAGACCTTCGAAGGCCCATTCCCGGAACCCCTCTTCGCCCATTTCAGGCAAGGCGGCGCCGACGATCAGCGTATTGCGCGTTTCTAAGGTTCCCTGGTCCCGCAAATGATACAGCGCGGGCAAGAGCTTTCGGCGTGTCAGATCGCCGGTCGCACCGATGATGACAAAGATGTGGAGCTCAACCTGATGTTCCGACATCCGCAGAATCCTCAGTGTGAACGGTCAACCGTCTGTTACCAGGACTGGAAAAAGGTCTGTCAATGTCCATGAACCGTGTTGCGTGAAGTGAAAGATATCTGGTTGATCAATGACCCTGTGGAGTGACGCTCGCTGAAGGGCCTGGGACAGCGGATCGCTCTTCGATCCACTTGTAGAGCACCGGCAACACAATCAGGGTCAAGAATGTCGAACTGACCAGTCCGCCGATCACCACGACGGCCAGGGGCCGCTGAACTTCTGACCCAATCCCATTGGCAAAGGCAAGCGGCACCAATCCCAGTAACGCGACCAGTGCCGTCATTAAGACAGGCCGCAGACGCATTACGCAGCCGGACATCACCGCCTGCTCAACGCTCATTCCCTCCTGCCGGCGAAGGAAATTCATATAGGACACCAACACGATGCCGTTCAACACGGCCACGCCGAAGAGATTGATGAATCCGACCGAGGCTGGCACGCTCAGGTATTCCCCCGTCACCCATAAGGCAACAATTCCGCCGATGAGGGCAAACGGGAGATTGAGAATGATCAGCGCCGCCTGCTTGAGCGAGGAGAACGACGAGAACAAGAGTACGAAGATCACGACAATGGTGATCGGAACAATGATCTTGATAAGGCCCAGCGCCCGCTCCATATTTTCGAACGATCCGCCCCAGACGACGTGGAACCCTTCCGGAAGCCGGACCTCCCGGGCCATCCGTTCCTGCGCCTCAGCCACAATGCCGCCGATGTCCCGTCCGTGGGTATTGAAGCTGACCGGCAGATACCGCTGGAGATGATCGCGGTTGATACGCCCCGGTCCCTCGTGCATCTGGATGACACCGAGATCGCTGAGTGGAATAAACGCCCCACTGCCATCCGTCAGTCGAATGTTCCCGATCGTCTCGATGCTGTTCCGGTACTGTTCCGGAAACCGCACGACCAAATTGAACCGGCGATTCTCTTCATACACTCTGGTCGCGGCTTCTCCGCCGATCGCGGTGGCGATGACCTCTCGCACATCCGAGACGTTGATGCCGTGCCGGGCGATCTTACCACGATCGATATCGATCGTAATGTACGGCTGGCCGAAGAGTTGTTCTATCTTCAGATCTTTGACGCCCCGAATCGTACCGAGAACACCGGCGATCTCGTTCCCCGTGCGACGCAGTTCCTCCAGATCGTGCCCGAACACTTTGACCGTCACTTCTGCGCGCACCCCCGAAATCAATTCGTCCACCCGTTGCTGGATCGGCTGGCTGATCAGATAGTTCGCGCCGGGCACTAGTGACAACCGCTCGCGGACTCGCTCTTTCAACTCCGACATCGTGGAGGCTGTCGTCCAGGTATCAATCGGATGCAACATCGCAACGGAATCGCTTTCGTTCGGTTCTTGCGGGTCGTTCGCCAATTCCGTGCGTCCGATTTTTGACACCATCATCTGCACTTCAGGAAACTCCAGCACCGCTTTCTGCACCTCCTTTTCGATCTTGATCGATTGCTCCAGCGAAACGCTCGGCAAGCGGATCGTGAGGGGGGACATCGTGCCTTCATTCAGAATGGGGACAAATTCCGACCCCAAAAATGGAAAGAGCGCAATACTTCCTGCCAGCATGAGTCCCGTGACTGTCAGTACCATGGTCCGATGTCCCAACGCCCAGCGCAGCAGAGGAAGATAGAGACGCTTGGCCCATCGGAGCACCCAGGGATCGGTGTCGGAGTGCCCTGCCTTCAAAGTCAGCAAACACAGCACCGGCGACAGGGTAACCGACAAAACGAGCGACACCATCAGGGCAATCATGATGGTATAGGCCATCGGCTTGAACATTTTGCCTTCCATGCCTTGGAACGAGAGGATGGGCATGAAGACGATGATGATGATGATAATGCCGAAGACCACGGGACGGGCGACCTCCCGAGCGGCATTGAGAATGATGGCCAGCCGAGGTAAGCCCTGGTGACGGGAATCCGACAGATGCCGGTGGATGTTTTCCACCAGCACCACAGACGCATCGACCATCATGCCGATGGCGATGGCCAACCCACCCAAGGACATCAGATTGGCCGTGAGATCGAACCGATCCATCACGAAAAACGTCACGAGCGGCGTCAAGATGAGCGTCGCCGCCACGATCAAGGCGCTCCTGGTATCGCCCAGGAACAGGAACAGCACGACCACCACCAGGAAAATACCCTCCCCCAACGCCTTATAGACGGTCTTCAAGGCGGCGGAGATCAGCTCAATGCGATCGTAAAAGGGAACGATCCGCCATCCTGCAGGCAGCAGCCCCCTGTCCTGTATCTCGGCGATCTTGCTTTTGATGCCCTCCACAACGTCGCGGGCATTTCCACCGCGCAGCATGAGCACGATCCCTGCCGCCACCTCGCGTTCACCGTTCAAGACGACAGCTCCATGGCGAATGGCATGGCCGATCTGTACTTGGGCGACGTCATGGATGTGCACGGGAGTGCCTCCCGCTTCCTTGACGACGATGCCCTCGATGTCGCTCAATCTCCGAATCATCCCCACGCCGCGGACAATGTACTTTTCAGCATAGGTCTCCAGCACGTTGCCCGAGGCATTCGCGTTATTGTTTGCCACGGCGGCGAATACCTCGTGCAACGAGAGATCGTATTTGCGCAACAGTTCAGGCTCAATGAGCACCTGGTACTGTTTGACATACCCGCCTTGCGAGTTGACGTCGATCACTCCGGGAACGCCCTTGAGCAACGGCCGGATGATCCAGTCCACCGCCGTTCGCTGCTCGATCAATTCGTGTTCCATTCCAGCAGCGTCCAGACCGGCATGCTGAGGGCCTTCTAGATAATACTGATACACCTCTCCCAATCCGGTACTGTTCGGCGCCATGCTCGGCTCAGACCCGGGAGGCAAGTACTCTTGCACTTCGATCAGCCGTTCGAGCACGAGTTGGCGGGCAAGGTTGATATCCATATGGTCGTCGAATACCACCGTAATCAACGACAGCCCGACTTTGGTGAGCGAGCGTAGTTCCGTCAGATGCGGAACCCCGGTGACTTGTTGCTCGATGGGAAAGGTCACCAGCCGCTCCATCTCTTCGGGGGACAAGCCAGGCGCTTTCGTCACGATTTGCACGAGCACACTCGTCACATCGGGAAACGCATCGATCGAAATCGTACGGAAGGCGTAGCCCCCCAGAAGGGTCAAAAGGCCGGCGAATGTGAGGATGAGTAAGGGGCGGCGAAGAGAAAACTCAATAAGTTTGTCGACCATGCTTAGTCTTTGGGCTTCAACAGCTCGGATTTCAAGGTGAAGCCGCCTTCCTTGACGACCGCTTCCCCTTCCTGCAGCCCTTCGAGGACCTCGGCGACGGTTCCGTTCTTCTCGCCCAATGTGATCGTCCGCGCTTCAAAGGTGCCTGGTTCATTTTGCACAAACACGAAGCTGCGATCCCGATCGCGCTGCACGGCTGATTCGGGAACGACCAGGACACCCGATGCCGGCTCGGATGAGACGCGGATCGTGGCAAACATTTCCGGCTTCAGGTAACCCTTGGAGTTTTCCAAGATGAGGCGCACCTGCATGGTCCGCGTCGCAGTGTCGAGGACATCGCCGACATACGAGACCGTCCCCTGGAATACTTCGTCGGGATAGGCAGTCACAAAGACCTCGACCGGCTGATTCGGAACGGCTGCCGCGCGCTGCATATACGAAATATCTTTTTCCGATACATTACCCACCACCCAGACCGTCGAGAGATCGGCCACCACAAACAGTTTTTGGATGGTGTCAACCAGCTCGCCTTTAGTGAGGTCGCGCGCGATCACTCGTCCGGCAAAGGGCGCCACAATGGAAATCTGCGAGCGGATCGTTTGGATCCGCTCAAGAGTTCCGATTTCTTTGTCGCCCATGCCCAACAACCGAAGCCCTTCGCGAGCCTCCTGAGCCTCGGCGCGGATACTGATCATCTCTCCTTCGCGGCGCTGCGCCTCCGCCAATCCGATAACTTTTTCTGTATAAAGATACTGCGCCCGCTCATAGGCCTGCTCCGCGACGTGTCGCCGTGCTCGGGCCTTGAGGTACGCAGACTGAGCGAGTCCGAGATCACTGCTATGGAGCACCGCCAACAGCTGGTTAGGCTGGACCATTTGCCCCAAATCGGCATGTACCTCCGCCACACGCCCTCGCACAAGAGTCGTAATATTTGCCAACGCGTTTTCGTTCGGCCGTACGACGCCGGGAAAGGTACGGTAGGTACGAAATGCCATTCGTCCCACCGGCTCCACCGTCACACCAGATCGGGTCACTTCATCCAGTGAGAGCCGAACAAGACGCGCGTTGCCTGCCGAATGTTTCGTCACGTGCTCTTCAGCCGGGGCCGTGGCTGGCGCACGGTCACAGCCCGCGAAGGAGGCCAACAGCAGCATGCCGAAGAAGACGCTGCACATCGCGCTCAGATAACCTCGCGGACGCGCATGATACTCGCATCGATTTGTACATCGACCGGAAGAAATGACCATGCCTCTCATCTGTCCTTTTCGTTGTTTAAAGTGAACCGCCCACTGCGCGCTCATACCGCGTGAGAGCCAGGGAGAGTTCGAAACGCGCCAGATTGTAATCCACGGTGATCTGGCGTTGGACCCGTTGGGCATCGAGGACATCCAGGAGGCTGGAAGCGCCTTGGCGGAAGCTCAATTGGGCGATGCGAAGGGCTTCTTGCGCTTGCTTTAAAAGCCCTTCCTCATAGACAACGATCTGTTCTTGCGCCGTCTCCGCTTCACGAGCATGTTGGTTGATGGCACGGTTGAGCTCGTTCCTAGCACGAAACAACTCTGCCTCTTCTTTTCGTTGGGTCCCGAGCGCCGTCGCGATGTGCCCTTGCTGCAGATACCACAATGGCGTCGGCAGGCTCGCACCTGCAATCATCGCCTCTCGGCCTGCGTCCCTGGCATACCCGCCAAAGAAGGTCACGTTCGGCACACGGCCCTGCCGTTCCTTGGTGACGGAAAATTCAGCCTGCTCCACCAGCTTTCCATGGCGTCTGAGAACCGGATGTTGCGACAGGTCCCTCGCCGCCATCTGCTCCGGGTCCAGACGATCCCGGAGCGACCGGAAATCTCCTTGTACCTTGTACCGAGATCCCAAGCCCCCTGCCGTCAAGGTGTCCAATCCGACGAGTTTCACGCGCACGACATTCTTGGCTTTCGTCATCTCTTGCTTGGCTTTGAGCACCTCCACTTCCGCTTTTACCGATTCGAATTGAGGGCCTTCGCCGGATCGGACCCGAGCTTTGACTATACGCGCCACCTCTTGAACGATCTCCAAGTTCTGCTGGAGCAGGTCTACAGTCCGCTCTGCCAGCAACAGCTCGTAGAATAACCCCTTCACTTCCGCAATGAGATTGAGCTTGGCTTCATCAAGGCCGACTGTCGCGCCAGCCAGGCCGGCTTCTGCCGCATCCTTACGGGCTGCCCGCATGCCCGGCCACTCCACAGTCTGATG
>JBDSDL010000138.1:0-2143 GCA_039920585.1 Nitrospiraceae bacterium
AGGATGCTCAAAACGGTCATCCAACAAGGCCCGAGGGGAATCGGAACCGGAGGCGTACCCTCCGGGGTACGTTGAGGATTTCGATGAGCCGAGAACGAAGTTGGGGACCGTTTTCAGCATCCGTTGAACGGAGAATCGACCATGAGTAAGCCACGACCAGCCCCGCTAAGAGAAAGAGATATTACTCGGCAGATCGCGCGAGAATACTATAAAGAGTTCGATCAGCTCATCGAGAGCGATGTGATCATTGTCGGCGCCGGGCCGTCCGGCTTGATCTGCGCCCATGACCTGGCTGAGATGGGATTTCGCACGGTCATCGTCGAGCAGAGCCTTGCCCTTGGCGGCGGCTTTTGGTCGGGCGGCTACCTGATGAACAAGGCGACGATCTGCGAACCGGCCAATGAGATCCTCGAAGAAATCGGCGTGCCCTGCAAGAAGATCACAGAATGCGAGGGGATGTACATGGTCGATCCTCCCCACGCCACCGGTGCGCTGATTGCTGCTGCGTACAGAGGCGGCGCCAAGATCATGAACCTCACGAGAGTCGTCGATCTCATTTTACGTCGCGACGGCATTCTCGAAGGCGTGGTGGTCAATAACACCACGGCTGAAATGGCCGGCCATGACATCCTCCACGTGGACCCCATCGCGCTTGAAAGCAAAATCGTGGTGGACGCGACAGGCCACGAGGCGGTGGTCGTGGAGCTTTTGCACAAACGCAATCTCTACAAAGCCGTGCCCGGCAACGGCGCCATGTGGGTGTCTCGTTCCGAAGAAGAGGTGATGGACCGGACCGGCGAGGTCTATCCCAACTGTTTCGTCATCGGGTTAGCAGTGGCGGCCGTCTACGGTACCCCGCGCATGGGACCGGCGTTCGGCTCAATGTTGCTCTCAGGACGCTACGGTGCGGAACTGATTAAGAAGAAGCTCAAGAACGAATGACTAAGCTGTCAGCCATCAGCAGTCAGCCTTAGAAAGAGAGTGATCTTGCTGAGAGCTGAAGGCTGATAGCTTCCTCACTGGGCTACCATGGATGTACAAGATTTTTTAGTACAAGGCGAAGGCCACGAAGAAGATAAGCGCGAAGCCTGGCAACTCTTTCAACAGGCCTATGAACGCCAGATGAAGGGCGAGCTGGAAGAGGCCGTTACGCTCTATAAGAAATCGATTGAAACGCATCCCACTGCCGAAGCCTATACCTTCCTCGGGTGGACCTACAGCTTCATGGGACGGCTCGACGATGCGATTGAGGAATGTCACAAGGCCATCGCGCAGGACCCCGACTTCGGCAACCCCTATAACGACATCGGGGCCTATCTGATCGAAAAGGGCGAACTCGACGAAGCGATTGTCTGGTTTCAAAAAGCCCTGCTGGCAAGACGCTATGAGAGTCCGGCTTTCCCCCATCTCAACCTGGGTCGGGTCTACGAGCGAAAGGGTCAATGGACCGAGGCTATTGACTCCTATAAGAAAGCCCTGGCCCTCAATCCCAGTTACGCCTTGGCCAAGAAAGCGCTGGGACGATTGATCAGCTCACTCAACTAGACTTGTTTGTTTGGCTCATTTGGCTTGTTTGGTCTATCCGGTTTGTCTCGACTCAGACGGTGTCATTGAACTGTACTGGCCCCTTTTAACCAAAGAAACGAGAGAAACCAAACAAACCAGATGAACCAGATGAACCAGACAGACCAGAAGACAATCCTCGTCGCCGTCACCGACATTTTCTTTTACACCAAAGTCCGTGACGCCCTAATGTCGAAGGGCTACAAGATCGAACGGGCTCGGACTCAGGAGGACATTGCCGAAAAGGCCTCGGCCTCGGCCCCGTCTGCATTCATTTTGAATATGAATGACGAGCGACTAGACGCCTTTCAAGCTCTGGAAACATTCAAAGCTGACGCTGGCTTGAAGACCATTCCCATCCTCGCCTTTGCTAACCATGAAGAAGTCGATACGTTTAACCGGGCCAAAGCGCTGGGGGTGACCAAGATCGTCTCGCGGAATGAGTTCTCCTCCCGGCTCAAAGACCTGGTGGAAGAAATTCTCGCGGCTCCCCTTACGCCTCACGTTTCACGCCTCACGGATTTAGGATGAAACACTCACCCATCCACCATCTCCACGCGAAACTTGATGCAACCTTTGA
>JBDSDL010000139.1:0-12375 GCA_039920585.1 Nitrospiraceae bacterium
CTGCTGAGGGCACGATCCTTTCCGGGGTGAAGGACTACCTCAAGGGACCGACAGGGCTGGTGATCGGCTATGACGATCCGGTGCTCCCGGCCAAGATCCTTCGGGATTTTATTCTGGCGGAGAAGCGTGAACAGAAGATTAAGATCACCATCGGTGTGTTGGAGGGCAAGGTGGTGCAGTCGGCTGAATTGGCGGCTGTGGCGAAGCTGCCGAAGAAGGAAGTCCTCATTGCGATGTTGTTGTCGGCCATGCAGGGACCGACGCGTGGTCTGGTGTATACGCTCAGTGCAGTCTTATCAAAATTTGTGAGAGTCATTGCAGCCATTGGGGATAAACGAAAAGGAGAAGGGGATATGTCAACGACCACGGCAAAGTTATCACAGGAAGAATTGATCAAGGCCATCGAGACAATGAGTGTGCTCGATTTGGCGGAACTCGTGAAGGGGTTGGAAACTCGATTCGGCGTCACTGCTGCCGCACCGGTCGCCGCCGCTACTGCTGCAGGTGGTGGTGCCGCAGCGGCAGTCGAGGAGAAGACGGCGTTTGACGTCGTGCTTGTGTCTGCTCCGGCGGACAAGAAAATCCAAGTCATTAAGGTCGTTCGCGAACTCACCAGCCTTGGGTTGAAGGAAGCGAAAGATCTGGTCGAAGGCGCGCCAAAGCCTGTGAAGACCGGTGTGACGAAGGAAGAATGCGACACGATGAAGAAGAAGCTTGAAGAGAGTGGCGCCAAGGTCGAGATTAAGTAGCCTCGATTTGACCAGTCTCTAGAATCTGTGGGCGCCTGCTATGTGCGGGCGCCCAAGTCTGCCCATTGTGTAGTGGAGGACCGGCGAATGTCCGAAACGACTCTGCAAGATTTTATCGAGCGAAAAGATTACTCGCGCATTCATAGCAGCATCGAAATTCCCGATCTTATTGAGATCCAGAAGCGCTCCTATGAAGAATTCCTTCAGCGGGAGGTCGAGCCGGAACGTCGCAAGGATCATGGGCTCCAGGCAGCCTTGGCGAGTGTTTTTCCGATTCCGGACTACAACAATACGGCCGTATTGGAGTTTACGAGCTATACGCTCGGCACCCCTAAGTATGATGAGCGAGAATGCCTTGAACAGGGGATGACCTTTGCCGTTCCGCTCAAGCTTCGAGTACGCTTGGTCGTGTTCGACAAGGAAGATAAGGGTTCCAAGAAAAAGGTGCTCGATGTCCGAGAGCAGGAAGTCTATGTCGGTGAGTTGCCGCTCATGACGGAGCGGGGAACCTTCATTGTCAACGGCACGGAACGTGTGGTGGTCAGCCAGTTGCATCGGTCTCCGGGGGCGTCCTTTACGCACGATAAGGGCCGGACGCACTCCAGCGGCAAGGTGCTGTACTCCGCCAGGATCATTCCCTATCGCGGATCGTGGTTGGACTTTGAATTCGATGCTCGCGATATTCTCTATGTGCGTATCGACCGTCGGCGAAAAATGCCGACGACCATTCTGTTGAAGGCGTTCGGGTATTCTGGCGATGATTTGCTCAAGATGTATTACCCGGTCGAGGAGATTCGGATCGTCAAGGGTAAGATGCTGCGAAAGCTCGACCCTGAGATTCATCAGGGTCTGCGTTGTTCGGCGGAAGTGTTAGAAAAAGGCGGCAAGGAACCATTAGTGCGGGAAGGCGCCAAGCTCACGAAGGGGCTCATCGCGAAGCTCAAGGCGGCTGGCGTGAAGGAAATCCCGCTTGCGCCGAGCGAATTGATCGGTCGTGCGGTCCTGACTGAACTGGTGGATTCAAAGAAAAACAAGATAGCTGAGAAAAATCAACGGCTCACCGCTGAAATCGTCGAGGCGCTGCTCGAAAGCGACATCGAAGAATTCAAGGCGATCTATTTCGATACGGTTACGTCGACGCCGGTGATTCTGGACACCTTGGAGATGGATAAGACTGTCTCCAAAGAGGAGGCGATGGTCGAGATCTATCGCCGCCTGCGACCGGGAGAAACACCCTCAGTCGACACGGCGCGAGCACTCTTCGACAATCTGTTCATGAACTCCAAGCGGTACGATCTTTCGCCGGTCGGGCGTCTGAAGCTGAACAAGAAACTAGGCCTCGATCTTCCGCTGGAGCAGCGGACGCTGACGGCGCAGGACATGGTCGAGGTGATCCGCTATCTCGTGAATTTGAAGCTAGGCAAGGGCGAAATCGACGACATCGACCATCTGGGCAATCGTCGTGTCCGTTCGGTCGGCGAGTTGTTGGAGAACCAATTCCGACTCGGGTTAGTCCGCATGGAGCGCAGTATCAAGGAGCGGATGAATCTGCTGGACATGGAAACAGTGCTGCCGCACGATTTGATCAATGCGAAACCCGTGGTTGCCGCCGTGAAAGAGTTCTTCAGCAGCAGCCAGTTGTCTCAGTTCATGGACCAAACGAATCCGCTCGCGGAAATTACACACAAGCGGCGGCTTTCTGCGCTCGGTCCCGGCGGGTTGACCAGAGAGCGAGCGGGGTTCGAAGTTCGCGACGTCCATCCTTCGCACTATAGCCGTATTTGTCCGATCGAAACGCCGGAAGGCCCGAACATCGGCTTGATCACGTCGCTGGCGACCTATGCGCGCATCAATAAGTTCGGGTTTATCGAAGCGCCCTATCGCAAGGTGGTGAAGGGGCGGGTCACTGACGAGATCGAGTTTCTTTCCGCGATCGAAGGGGACAAGTACATCATTGCGCAGGCAAACTCCAAAGTGGATGCGTCTGGCCGTCTGGTATCCGAAAATATTTCGGCGCGAGCTGCCGGAGATTTCGTGACAGCTACCTCGGACAAGATCGAGTACATGGACGTGTCGCCGAAACAGGTGGTGAGCGTGGCCACGGCGCTGGTGCCGTTCTTGGAACATGACGACGCCAACCGTGCCTTGATGGGATCGAACATGCAGCGTCAGGCGGTGCCGCTGCTCAAGTCGGAGGCTCCGTTAGTCGGTACGGGAATGGAAACCGTGGTCGCGCGTGATTCGGGCTATGTCGTGCAGGCCCGGCGTGCCGGTGTTGTGGAAAGTGTGGATGCCACGAGGATCGTCGTGCGCGCCGCGTCGAAAGAAGGTCGGAAAAGGAACGATGCCGGCTTGGACGTGTACGATCTGATTAAGTTCCAGCGATCGAATCAAAGCACGACCATCACGCAGACACCAGTGGTGCGGCTTGGGCAGCCTGTGAAAGTGGGACAGGTTCTGGCCGATGGTCCCGCCATCGATCACGGTGAACTGGCATTGGGCAAGAATATTTTGGTCGCCTTCATGCCCTGGGGCGGATACAACTTCGAAGACGCCATTCTGTTGAGCGAAAAGCTGGTGCGCGAGGATGCGTTCACCTCGATTCACATTGAGGAATTCGAGGTGGAGGCCCGTGATACCAAGTTGGGGAAAGAGGACATTACTCGCGACATTCCGAACGTTGGAGAGGAAGCGCTTCGCGATCTCGACGAGAGTGGGATTATTCGTATCGGGGCCGAGGTGAAGCCTGGAAATGTTCTGGTCGGGAAGGTGACGCCGAAAGGCGAAACACAGCTGACGCCGGAAGAAAAACTATTGCGGGCTATCTTTGGTGAAAAAGCTGGCGATGTGAAGGATACATCGCTCACGGTGCCGCCGGGCATCGAAGGCATCGTCGTCGATGTGAAAATCTTTTCGCGCAAGGGACTCGATAAGGACGAACGATCCAAGAGTATCGAAAGCGACGATGCGATGAAGCTCCAGCGTGATCACCACGAAGAGCTCCGTATCATCGACGAAGAAAAAACGAAGAAGATCAGAAAACTGCTGCTGGGAAAGGTGGTTGGTCGGGATTTGATGGATCCTGAGAGCGGCGATGTCATTCTGAAAAAGAAGGGCAAGCTGACCGTAGAGATTCTCAAGCGGTTGCCGGATGAGACTGTCCGTTACATCATCCTGAGCGATCCTGACGAGCAGAAAGAACTGGAAGATGTCGAGCGGCGGGCGAAAGAACAGATCGAAATCCTTCAGACGCTGTACGACGAGAAGGTGGGGCGGCTGAAGCGGGGCGATGAGCTTCCGCCTGGTGTGATCAAGCTCGTCAAGGTTTATGTGTCGATGAAGCGCAAGATTCAGGTCGGCGACAAGATGGCTGGGCGGCATGGAAACAAAGGCGTGGTCTCTCGGGTCTTGCCCGAGGAAGACATGCCCTGCTTGCCGGATGGAACGCCAGTGGAAATTGTGCTGAATCCACTCGGTGTGCCGTCGCGTATGAACGTCGGTCAAATTCTGGAAACTCACCTGGGCTGGGCGGCGAAGGCATTGGGGATTAAGGTGGCGAGCCCGGTGTTCGATGGGGCGTCAGAAACAGAGATTAAAGAGCTACTTAAGAGGGCGAACTTGCCGACTAGCGGGCAAACTCTGCTGATGGAC
Source organism: Nitrospiraceae bacterium (assembly GCA_039920585.1). GTDB lineage: Bacteria > Nitrospirota > Nitrospiria > Nitrospirales > Nitrospiraceae > Palsa-1315. The sequence continues at coordinate 4,401 of JBDSDL010000139.1, forward strand.
GGTCGAACCGGAGAAATGTTCGGCAGCCCTGTCACGGTCGGCTACATGTATGTCTTAAAGTTGCACCACTTGGTCGATGACAAGATTCATGCGCGGTCGATTGGCCCCTATTCGCTTGTCACGCAACAGCCGCTCGGAGGCAAAGCCCAATTCGGCGGCCAGCGGTTGGGGGAAATGGAAGTGTGGGCGTTGCAGGCTTATGGCGCTGCATCTACGCTGCAAGAGTTCTTGACGGTGAAATCGGACGACGTACCGGGTCGATCACGGATGTACGAAGCCATCGTCAAGGGTGAGCCATTCCTGGAGCCTGGATTGCCCGAGTCGTTTAACGTCTTGGTCAAAGAGCTGCAGAGTTTGGGTCTCGACGTCGAACTGGTCAAGTCGCAAGACTAACCCATTTGTGTGCCGGCCTAGTGGCCGGTATCAGAGGAGGTCATTACCTTGGAAGGCGTCTATACATTGTTTGAGAAGCCGCGCGATGCGGTGTCGTTCGATTCGATGCGGATCCGGATCGCATCACCGGAAAAAATCCGCTCATGGTCCTATGGCGAAGTGAAGAAACCTGAGACCATCAATTACCGGTCGTTTAAGCCGGAAAAAGACGGATTGTTCTGCGCGAAGATTTTCGGCCCGATCAAGGATTGGGAGTGCAACTGTGGCAAGTACAAGCGCATGAAGCACCGCGGTATTGTTTGCGACAAGTGCGGTGTCGAGGTGATTCAGTCTAAGGTCCGCCGAGAGCGCATGGGCCATATCGAGCTCGCGGCGCCGGTTGCGCATATTTGGTTTCTCAAGGGCGTACCGAGCCGGATCGGAACCTTACTCGACATGAGCCTCAAAGGGCTGGAGCGGATTCTCTATTTCGAGAGCTATGTCTGTGTCGATCCAGGATCGACAGATTTGACGGAAAAGGAGCTGGTCTCGGAGGAAAAGCTTCGCGATCTCCAAGGCTCTGGATACGGCCCCGGTTCCTACAAAGTCGGTATCGGTGCCGATGCCATTCGGGAGTTGCTCCGCAAGATCGACATCAATGCCAAATGGGATGAGATCAAGGCCAAAGCGAAGACCTCAGCCTCTGCTGCGCTGAAGAAGAAATACGCAAAGCAACTGAAGGTCATTGAGGCCTTTCGCAAGTCTGGAAATATGCCGGAGTGGATGATCATGGACGTGATCCCGGTGCTGCCACCGGAATTGCGCCCGCTTGTGCCGCTTGACGGTGGACGTTTTGCGACATCGGATCTGAACGATCTGTACCGCCGTGTCATCAATCGGAACAATCGGCTGAAGCGGCTGATTGAACTGAAGGCGCCGGGCGTGATTATCCGGAACGAAATGCGGATGTTGCAGGAAGCCGTTGATGCGCTCTTCGACAACGGTCGTCGAGGCCGGGCGATTCGTGGACCCAACAAGCGGCCGCTCAAGTCGTTGAGCGATATGCTGAAGGGGAAGCAGGGGCGCTTTCGCCAAAACCTGCTTGGTAAACGGGTCGATTATTCTGGTCGAACAGTCATCGTCGTGGGACCGGAGCTTCGGCTGCACCAATGCGGGTTACCCAAGAAGATGGCGCTCGAACTTTTCAAGCCCTTTATTTTCCACAAGCTGGAGGAGCGAGGCGCTGCGACCACGATCAAGAGCGCCAAACGCTTGGTCGAAAAGGAACGGCCAGAAGTGTGGGACGTGCTCGACGAGGTGATTCGCGAACATCCCGTGTTGCTGAACCGTGCGCCGACGCTGCACCGTCTCGGTATCCAGGCGTTCGATCCTGTGTTGGTTGAAGGCAAGGCCATCCGACTGCACCCGCTGGTCTGCGCCGCATTCAATGCCGACTTCGACGGCGACCAGATGGCAGTCCATGTTCCGCTGTCGGTCGAAGCACAGGTCGAGGCGCGTGTGCTGTTGATGTCGATCAATAATATTCTCTCGCCCGCAAACGGCAAGCCGATTGCGGTGCCGTCGCAGGACATGGTGCTCGGCTGTTACTGGCTGACTAAAGAGCGTGCAGGATGCAAGGGAGAGGGGAAAGTGTTCGGTTCACCGGAGGAAGTGCGCATTGCATTTGATTCGCGAGAATTGGACGTGCATGCGCGGATCAAGGTGCGGATCGAGGGGAGTCTCGTCCAGACCACCGTCGGGCGAGTCATCCTGTCGGACGTGCTTCCTCCGGGATTGCCGTTCGCCAACGCGAATAAGCTCATGACCAAGAAGGAAATGACGAAGCTCATCGATACGGTCTATCGCCAGTGCGGTCACCGTGAGACGGTCACTTTTCTCGACAAGGTCAAGGATACGGGGTTCGAGTATGCCACGCGCGCTGGTATTTCGATCTGCATCGACAACATGCATATTCCGACCACGAAGCAAGAATTGTTGGGGAAGGCTCAGCATGAGGTCGCGGAGATCGAGCGGCAATATGCCGAGGGATTGATCACCAACGGTGAACGCTATAACAAGGTCATCGACATCTGGGCTCATGTGACTGAACAGATTGCTACTGAAATGATGAAGGAATTGGGCGCGGGTGGCGACCCGGGCAAGGCCGAATCTTTTAATCCAATCTTTATGATGGCGGATTCCGGCGCTCGCGGAAGTTCGCAGCAGATCCGCCAATTGGGAGGTATGCGCGGATTGATGGCGAAGCCGTCCGGTGAAATCATCGAGACTCCGATTACCGCCAACTTCCGAGAAGGATTAACGGTGTTGCAGTACTTTATTTCGACGCACGGCGCCCGTAAGGGGTTGGCCGATACGGCGCTGAAGACGGCAAACTCCGGTTATCTCACGCGCCGCTTGGTGGATATCGCGCAGGATGTGATTATCAACGAAATCGATTGTGGCACCACCGATGGCATCATTGTGAGCGCATTGGTCGAGGGTGGCGAAATCATTCAGCCGATCGAAGAGCGGGTGTTGGGACGGTTGGCCGCAGAAGATATTCGCGATCCAGTGACTGGCGAGATCATTGTGTCGTTCAATGAAGAGATCGACGAGGACCGGACAAAGGCGATTGTGGAAGCTGCGGTCGATCACGTCAAGATTCGTTCGGTGTTGACCTGTCAGTCACGCCGTGGAGTCTGTCGATCGTGTTATGGGCGTGATTTGGCCCGCGGACGATTGGTCGAAAAAGGCGAACCAGTTGGTGTGATTGCGGCGCAGTCGATCGGTGAGCCGGGAACACAGTTGACCATGCGGACGTTCCATATCGGTGGAACGGCGAGCAAGGTGGTTGAGCAGACGGTGACCGAAGCCAAGCATGCCGGCACCATCAAGTTCATGAGCTTCGATGCAAAGAAAAATGCTGACTTCCCTAACCCAGGAATTGCGGTCCGGAATAAAGAGAGTGAATGGGTTGTGATGAATCGGAATGCCAAGATTGCCATCGTCGATGAGACAGGGCGTGAACGTGAGAAGTACGGGGTCGTCTACGGCGCCAAGATCAAGGTAAAAAATGGTGGTCGTGTCGAGGTGGGCCAGAAATTGGTCGAATGGGACCCATACTCGCTAACCATTCTTACTGAGGTCGGCGGTAAGGTGGCGTACGGAGACATCATTGAAGGCGTTTCTATGAAGGAGGAGTTCGACGAAGTGACCGGTCTCTCCCGCAAGGTCATTGTTGAACATAGTGGCGCGACATTGCGTCCGCGCGTCTCGATCAAGGATGAGGGGGGGAAAACCGCCAAGGTTGCAGCGGCGGCAAACGTGGCTCGCTACCTGCTCCCAGTCGGGGCACATATTTTTGTCGAAAAAGGCGCAGTGGTCACTCCTGGCGACGTGTTGGCTAAAATTCCGCGAGAGACGACTAAGACGAAAGATATTACCGGCGGACTGCCTCGCGTGGCTGAGTTGTTCGAGGCTAGAAAACCGAAGGAGACCGCCGTCATCAGCGAAATCGATGGCGAAGTATCGTACGACGGCTTCGTGAAGGGTATGCGAAAAGTGCTGGTCAATAATAAGATTGGCGATGTGAAAGAATATTTCATACCCAAGGGTAAGCACGTCAACGTGCATGAGGGCGATTGGGTCAGGGCTGGTGAGCCGTTGATGGACGGATCGGCCAATCCGCACGACATTCTCGATGTGCTGGGTCCGAACGAGCTGCAAAAGTATCTCGTCGACGAAGTGCAGGATGTCTATCGGTTGCAAGGTGTGACGATCAACGACAAACACATCGAGATTATTGTGCGGCAGATGCTGCGCAAGGTCCGAATCGAAGACCCTGGCGACACCGAGTTTTTGCCAGGCAGTCAAGTCAGCAAGATGGTATTCGACGAAGAGAATGAGCGAGTGTTGGGGAAGGGTGGGCAGCCGGGTCTTGGGAAGCCGGTGCTGCTGGGTATTACCAAGGCAGCTTTGACGACCGATAGCTTTATCTCGGCAGCCTCATTCCAGGAGACCACCCGTGTATTGACAGAAGCCGCGATCAACGGGCGCGTCGATAATCTGTTGGGCCTCAAAGAAAATGTCATCGTCGGGCGTTTGATTCCAGCTGGAACCGGCTTCGAAGAGTATCGGGATACCTTTGTCATTAGTCCCAAGCCTGAGCCCGTGATTGTTGCTCAGGGAGATGCTGCGTCGCTTACGCACGAAGGTGTAGCGACGGGATCGGTAGAGTCTGCTCGCTCATAATACAAACGGCGCAAGTGAAGACTTGACACAGCGATTAATGCTCACTACAATCCACCGGCTCTGCCCTAATGGTTAACGTGGAAAATGGTCAAACTGTGCCGAAGATGAGAGTGACGTACTAATGCCGACAATTAATCAGTTAGTCAGAAAAGGCCGCCAGTTGGCGCACGCGAAGACCAAAAGTCCTGCGCTCAAGTCCTGTCCTCAGAAGCGTGGTGTCTGTCTTCGTGTCTACACCTCAACGCCGAAGAAACCGAACTCGGCGCTGCGTAAAGTTGCTCGGGTCAGGTTGACGAACGGGATGGAAGTCACGACATATATCCCCGGTGTCGGCCATAACCTTCAAGAGCATTCTATTGTGCTGGTGCGGGGCGGTCGTGTGAAGGACTTGCCGGGTGTGCGCTACCACATCGTCAGAGGCGCGCTCGATGCCGTCGGTGTGGCGGATCGAAAGCAGAGCCGTTCGAAGTATGGAGCGAAGCGCCCTAAGTAAGATGATTATCATAGTTTGGTAACGAGAGAGTGAATGACACATGCCAAGGACTAGATTTTTAGACCATCGCGACCCACTTCCTGATGTGCGGTATCGGGATAAGCTCGTCGGGAAATTTTTGAATATTCTGATGTCGGGTGGAAAAAAGAGTACAGCCGAGCGTATTTGCTACGGAGCTTTCGATGTTATCCAGGAAAAGACCGGCAACGATCCGCTTAAGGTATTCCGGGCAGCACTTGATAATGTGAAGCCGGTCGTTGAGGTGAAGTCACGCCGAGTGGGTGGCGCTTCATACCAAGTGCCGGTGGAAATTCGCCCGGCTCGCCGGATGTCTCTGGCGCTTCGATGGTTGGCGGAATATTCCAGGACTCGCGGTGGTAAGAGCATGCGAGAGAAGCTTGCGGCTGAGTTGTTGGACGCGTCGAACAATACGGGGGCGGCGGTTAAGAAGCGGGAAGACGTGCATCGGATGGCGGAAGCCAATAAGGCGTTCGCGCACTATCGCTGGTAGCGTCGTTCTGTGCTGCAGCTGGGCCGTGCTGCGATCCTCTCACGCGGGTGATTGTCAGTCGCAGCGTTTCACTGGCCCTGGTTGCGGCATCTATTTTTTTTAGAGGAAGCGCGTGGCTCGTCAATCACCATTAGAACAAACTCGGAACATCGGCATCATGGCTCACATTGATGCTGGTAAGACGACGACGACTGAGCGCATCCTCTTCTACACAGGAATTTCACACAAGATGGGTGAAGTTCACGAAGGCGCGGCGACGATGGATTGGATGGAGCAGGAGCGGGAGCGCGGCATTACGATTACGGCTGCTGCAACGACCTGTTTCTGGCGAGACCATCGCATAAATATTATTGATACTCCTGGGCACGTCGATTTTACGATTGAGGTCGAGCGTTCGCTTCGGGTGCTTGATGGGGCTGTGGCGGTGTTTGACTCCGTGCAGGGGGTTGAGCCGCAATCTGAGACGGTCTGGCGGCAGGCGGATAAGTATAGCGTGCCGAGGATCGCGTTCATGAACAAGATGGACCGAGTCGGCGCAGACTTCTATGTCAGCGTCCAGACGATGATCGATCGGTTGGGGGCAAATCCTGTTCCGATTCAGATCCCCATCGGACGAGAGTCTGAATATAAGGGGTCGATCGATCTTGTGACGATGAAGGCCTATGTGTACGACGACGAGACGCTAGGCGCCAAGTACGTCGTCAAGGAGATTCCTGCCGAGTTGCTCGACCAAGCCAAGGAATATCGCAATAAAATGCTGGATGCGGTCGCTGAGTTCGACGAGCAAGCGATGGACAAGTACCTCAATGGCCAGCCCTTAACGGAAGAGGAGATCCGCCGAGCCATTCGGGCTGGCGTGATTTCGATGAAGATGACTCCTATTTTGTGCGGGTCGGCTTTCAAGAACAAGGGTGTGCAGCAGCTATTGGATGGGGTTGTGGATTTCCTCCCGTCTCCCCTGGATGTCGAGTCCGTGGCTGGGATTGATCCGGATACCGAGCAGGAAGTGAAGCGGCGACCGTCTGATAGTGAGCCGTTTGCGGCGTTAGCCTTCAAGATTATGACAGATCCGTTTGCAGGTCAGCTTACATTTCTACGGGTGTATTCCGGCATGCTGAAGACGGGAACGTCCGTCTCGAATGTGACGAAGGGGACGAGGGATCGTGTCGGACGTCTTCTAAAGATGCATGCAAATAAGCGGGAAGACATCGATGTGGCCTATGCGGGCGATATTGTTGCGGCCGTCGGGCTCAAGGGTGCGACAACCGGAGATACGCTGGCGGATGAAAAACAGCCGGTTCTACTCGAAGTGATGAAGTTTCCTGAGCCAGTCATTGCCATGGCGATTGAGCCAAAAACCAAGCAGGATCAAGAGAAGATGGGGTTTGCGCTCCAGAAGTTAGCGCAGGAAGATCCATCGTTCCGGGTGAAGACGGATGAAGAGACTGCGCAGACCATCATTGCAGGGATGGGGGAGCTACACCTTGAAATCATCGTCGATCGTATGCTGCGTGAATTTAAAGTAGAGGCCAATGTCGGAAAACCGGAAGTGGCTTTTCGAGAAACGATTCGCAGGAAAGCTGAAGCTGAGTCGAAATATATTAAGCAGACCGGTGGTCGTGGGCAGTATGGGCATGTCGTGTTGACGGTCGAACCTACTGAGTCAGGTAAAGGCTTGGAGTTCATCAATAAAACTGTCGGCGGCTCTATTCCAAAAGAGTTCATTCCAGCGATTGAAAAGGGTGTAAAGGAACGGCTTGATTCAGGGGTTATCGCGGGATATCCGCTGCGCGATGTGCGGGTGACGGTTATCGACGGGTCGTTTCATGACGTCGATTCCAATGAAATGGCGTTTAAGATAGCCGGTTCGATGGCATTTCTCGACGCCTGCAAGAGAGCCGACCCGGTGTTGCTTGAGCCGATCATGAAGGTGGAAGTTGTGGTTCCCCAGGATTTCATGGGCGATGTGATCGGCAATTTGAATGGTCGTCGAGGCAAGATCCAGGGAATGAAGGCTCGGGCTGCTGCGCAGACCATTGATGCATCGGTGCCGCTCAGTGAAATGTTCGGGTATGCGACCGACCTTCGGTCTCGAACACAGGGCCGTGCTACCTATAGTATGGAATTCGACCGATACGAGCCGGTGCCTCGGCAGATTTCAGAAGCCATTGTTGCTAAGTATCGGGGTGAGTAGTCGGAATTGATTCCTGAGTGAGGACGGAAGGGAGCGAGGTATGGCGAAGGCGAAATATGAGCGGCGGAAGCCGCACGTGAATATCGGGACGATCGGGCACGTGGACCACGGCAAGACGACCTTGACCGCGGCGTTGACCAAAGTGTCGGCGGAT
>JBDSDL010000140.1:0-4050 GCA_039920585.1 Nitrospiraceae bacterium
GACCCGAGGAGAGCCCTTCGATTTGGCGATCCTCGATTTGCAGATGCCTCGCATGGACGGACTGGAGTTGGGACACGCGATTTCAACTGACCCCGTCCTGGCGGCGACCCGCCTGGTCCTGCTGACCTCGATTGGTCTAAGGGGGCAGGCCGAAAAAGCGAAACAGGCGGGGATTGGAGCGTACCTGACCAAGCCCGTACATCGCTCGCAGTTATACGACTGTCTGAGAATGATTGTGGACATGCCTGCGAAGTCGGCCGCAGACGCGGTGGATGGTGAGTCCGCGAGTCGGTCCAACAACGTGTTGGTAACCGTCCACACCCTCAAGGAAGCGGCAGCAGCGACTCGTGCCCTAATTCTTGTGGCAGAGGACAATATCGTGAACCAGAAAGTTGCGGTGTGTCAGCTGGAAAAGCTCGGCTACCGGACCGATGTCGTGGCCAACGGGCTAGAAGCGGTCGAAGCAGTCGCTCGGATCAGTTACGCGCTGGTACTGATGGATTGCCACATGCCAGAGCTGGATGGATTGGAGGCGACGGCGTTGATTCGGAAGCGCGAAGGGGAGCAGGCGAGCCAACGCCTCCCCATCATCGCCATGACCGCGAATGCGATGCAAGGGGACCGTGAGAAATGTCTAGCTGCAGGTATGGACGATTATCTCTCCAAGCCTGTGAAGCGGGAGCACCTCGCAGCGATGATCGCCAGATGGATTCCGGGCCAGTCAACACCTGATGAACAGAAGAAGCCGGTGTTGTCGGAAACACGAGAGCCAGTTCATGAATGTGTAGATTCTGCGATGTTGGCTGATTTGCGCCAACTTGATGTTTCCTGTGGCCTCCTGTCCACACTCATCACGCATTACTTGGAAGAAGTTCCCACTCGTCTGGCAACATTGCAGGACGCGCTCCGGCAGGGTGATGCAGGAACTTTGGCGCGAGTGGCCCACGAGTTGAATGGCTCCAGCGGCAACCTGGGTGTTCGGAGAATGCGCCAGCTCTGTGTCGAGCTCCAAGCACTCGGAAAAGCCAAGGATCTCACCCAGGCCGGGGATCTGCTCGCACAGCTCGTGAACGAATTTGAGTTGGTACGCCAGCGTCTGATGGCTGAACATGCGACACTCGCTCATGACACGCTTGCCGATGATGCATGAGGAAGTGAGGCATTAACATGGGGAAGAAAACAATCCTGATCGTGGATGACAATGCGGACACCCGATTGGTACTCAGTGCTCGTTTGAAAGCCAATCACTATCACACCATCTTTGCTGCCGATGCACTCCAGGCAATGTGTGTGGCTCGGAAGGATCAGCCGGATGCGATTTTGCTTGATTTGGGTCTTCCAGGAGGGAATGGCATGATCGTTCTAGAGAGGTTAAAAGCCAATACCTGCCTGAGTGGCATCCCCGTCATCATCGTAACGGCTGACTACCCACTGGTGGCTGAAGCCCGCGCCCTCGAAGCTGGCGCAATTGCGTTTCTTCAAAAGCCCGTGGATCAAGACAAGCTCATGGCCGCGGTGCAGCAAGCTGTGGGAACAACCTGAGGCCGATTTTTAAAGAGTATTCTATGTGCCTGGGCGGGGTGAAGTGCGTGCCAACAGTTTTAATTCTAGATAGTAAACAGTTTCGCTTCTCGGGACAGCATGCGCTCAAGGATGCCATCCGTCACTCCATCACCGTCACGAGCACAAAGCCAAAACTCTTCAGGTGGAGCAAGATTGCTGATGACTTTCTAACCAGTGTGGCCGGATTTTGTCCGCGCCATTCAGAGACAGGACACGAGAATGACATGTATCTGAAAACGCGTGCACGTCGACGTCCGATGCGGCCGAGCATGACACCTCACACAATCAATGGAGGCAAGGAGACCTAGCATGATGACGGAGCCCAGAGCTGAAAAACTGACCCTCTTCCTGGCCGAAGATGAAGAAGGCACTGCCATCCTGCTCAAATTTCTTCTGGTGCGAGGAGGCTACACGGTCGTGCACGCCGCGGACGGCCAACAGGCAAAAACCATGATCGACCAGATGCCTCCGCCCACACTGGTGCTCCTCGACATCATGCTGCCGTACCTCAGCGGGCTGCAACTCCTTGCACACATTCGCCAGAAAGCAGAATGGCAACATGTCCCGATCATCATGCTCACAGCCGATTCGAACGAGCGTGATATTGAGCAAGCCCTTGCTGCGGGGGCCAATGATTATATGGTGAAACCGTTCAATCCCCGAGAATTGACTGCTCGGTTGCAACGGTTCGTCAAGGTCGTGTCCTGAGGGCTTCTTACCATGGATGCTGGATGGACAGGGACAAGCGCATTCGGGTCGATGGCCCAAGTCGGATGGATTGTCACCATCACCATCCACGCCTTCATTCTTCTGCTCGTTTTGTGGATTATTGTCTCCAGAGTGATGCGGCGAAGTACGGAACGGCGGCGACGGAACATGGTCGCTGTCTGGCGCCCGCTGCTGGTCGAGAGCCTGGCCGAAGTTCCTACTACGCTGCCGTCCATTCACCCGCGGGACCATGTCCTGTTCCTCTATCTATGGAACTCCTTGCAGGAGTCGATTAAGGGAGATGCCTCAGGGCAACTCAACGACGTGGCACGCCGGTTAGGTATGGATACTGTGGCTATGCGACTGCTACACACAGGACGAATTCGGCGACAGCTGCTGGCCGTTGCCACGCTGGGCCATCTTAAAGAGGCATCCGTCTGGGACGAGCTGGTCCGTCTCGCCCATGCGCACAATGCGTTTCTCGCCATCGAGGCGGCACGGGCAATGGTCCGCATTCGCCCCCAGGCCGCGATCCCACTTCTTGTTCCCCTTTTCAGCACACGGAGCGATTGGTCTCCATTGAAAGTCATGGCGCTGCTGAACGAGGCTGGGGCCGACCTGGCGGCGACCGCACTCGCGCAAGCCACGGTCTCGGCACCACCGCCCATTGCTGCCCGTCTTATCCGGTTGTTGGCTTCACTGCGCAGCCCCTATGCACTTCCGATTATTCGCCAGCTCATGAACGAGCAGAAGCCGGCTGAGGATGTGATTGCCGCCAGTCTCTCCTTCTTCGGTGAATGCAGTGATCCGCAAGACCTTCCGATGGTCAGGGGCTATCTTACACACCCAACGTGGTACATCCGCGTACAGGCCGCGACGGCGTTGGGAAAGATCGGGCTGGAAGAAGACGAGGCGCGCTTGATTGGTCTTTTGGAAGATACCTACTGGTGGGTTCGCTACCGGGCCGCGGAGGCGTTGTCGAACCTCCCGTCCATGACCAAGACTAAAATGGCCGAGGTTCAGGCTACCTTGCCAACCATCGAATCGCAGGAGGTCGTCACGCCTTTTCTCACAAAATTCCGCGCCACGAAGACTGCTGCGTCCTTGCCGGCGGCCTAGGCGCCGCGTTCCCTTGGCGCCCCTGTTTGGCTTGGCATAAAGCGCAGCACCATCACCCGCACGGACCCCTGAAGAACCACGAACCGGCCGGCTTGATCAATGGGCACGGGATAGGATCGACCACGGTCGAGTGTCCATCCCTCAGGCACCTCGAGTGTGAGGCCTGGCAGAGGCTGTGGAATTTCCAACTTCACCACATAGGCCGGGCCGACTTTCTCCACGTCCACCTGCACACTGTTGCGTGCGCCCCACCATTGTCCGAACTGTGAGACGGAGCCAAACCAGGCATAGGGCCGCACTCCCTCCACGAATCCTTTTTCGAAGGCCAGCTTGTGGTCGAGAATGTTTGGATGAATCAAGACGACACACAGCCCGCCATACCGGCTCACCTGGCGCGCCACTTCTAGTGCCTGCGGGAGCCGGTCACCCATCTTCGGCAACTCTTCGTCCTCGATGGTGACGGGAAACTCGAAAATCTCTACTTCGCTGCCCGTCGAGCGGTCGTAATTCAACTGATACGGCAAATGCGTCAGCGAATTGTTGGCTGTCGCCGTTGAGCTATACCGATAGCCGGTCGCCAGCAATGCCTGGGGCAAGCCGAAGGGGTTTGAGAGATGGCCCGGACGAAACGAAAGCACGGTCTGGCCGGAAAAGTGTTCG
>JBDSDL010000141.1:0-4696 GCA_039920585.1 Nitrospiraceae bacterium
CACCCCACTCTTGGTCATGATAGGCGATGAAATGCGGCTTGCCACCGACCCATCCGCAGCGGGTCTTGCCGTCGAAGATTGGTTGGAGTTGCTTGGTCATCATCTGGCTCCGTGTAGTCGATACCAAGCTGCACCAGTTGCAGACGATAACTTCGACGGGCCCGCACAGCTGGCACAATAGGATAATACTCCCGCAGGGTGCTCAAAAAGTTCGTCCGGCAAGGCCGCAGCGAGCGAAGGACCGAGGCGTACCCTTGGGTACGTTGAGGGTCCGAACGATGCGAGATCGACGCTGGCGGACTTTTTCAGCATCCTGCTCTAGCAGGAAATATTCACCGCTGGGTCGCACAACAAAGGCGGGATGGCTGGTGGACGCATGTACCGGCTTGAGGGATCCTGAGACCCCATCGATCCCGTGATCGGCGGTCCGCCGATCATTCCTGGGAGTCCTCGCCCGGCGGAACCAAACCTCTTCCCGGCACGTGAACCCGTCATAGGGCCAGCGCCAAACTTCTCCCCTGATGCAGGTCCGACGTCGGGCTGACCCGACACCCCGGCACTCGGTTCGGCTTGCGGCGACTGTACGGCTTGATTCTGAGCGGGCGGCGCTGATGGTGGTATCTGCGCACCACACGGATTCGCAAGAGCGCTAACGACAAATAGAGCGAACACTACTAAATGGTGCCTCACCTCAATCGAACGACGATTCATATTCGATGCATTTGCGAAATATCGCATTGTATCAACCAGTCTCGGAGAAAAGAGCAACCTGGGTGAATTCTAACGAGGCAGGGGCACCCCACGCAATGCCGCTTTTCGCTGGCGGTTTCTGCTATATTGTGTGGCTCGGTCGCGGGCACAGGTACAAAAGATCGCATCGGGCGGAACAACTGCCGCCGGTAACAGACTACATGAGGGCTATTCGATGGAAACCTCGCAGAGAGATGTGCTTCTTGGGACGATCACGTGGTGGGGCTTTCATGCACTCCTCCTGTGGATGGGGGCCTGGCATTTTTTGTCTAGAGATCTTTCCGATGGTGCCCTCTTCGCCTCAGATTTGTTCGCCGGCGCTCTCATAGGGGCTACCGCGCTATCTCTTCTTCGGCTATCGGTGGGCTGCCACCTCCTTCGCTTCATTGCCCTCACAGGCATCTTGTTAGTGCTGTATTATGTGTGGCAGGGAAAGGCCGAATGGGGCAACCTGACCGATGTGGCCATCTGGGCATACACGTTTTATTCCTTTGGCCCAAGCAGTTGGCGGTATACCCTCTATTCGCCACTAGGCGTCTTCGGGAAGTTGAAGACATAGAAATGAGAACATCAGCAGAAGACAGGAGAACGGGGCGTGAGCGGACGACCTTGCCTGTGCCGAAAGATTAATTGCGGCCACGCAATCAATCTTTGCCGCAGCCGACTTCCCACAGAGCCTGATTAATACTCTCTGATTCAACCGGTAACCAATTACCCTTGTCTACGTGTCCAGCAACCGGTATGCCGGTTCCCATACCGTGTGAGTACTCCGTGAAGGCAAGCAATCGAAGGCGCTTTTCTGCGCAGTCGAATTGCTTGTGCGTCTCCGTAGATAAAAATCTGGCAGGTCCTCTCGCACTCCCTTGCATCCACTTAAAGTTAATTAACTGCCGCATCGTCACCAGATTCCCTTCTCTACGAATGCTGTCTGGATCGACGTACACAGTCTGTAGCCCTGGCAACAAATAGTCTTTCTCCACCGCCGCCCACTCCGCATAGGCTGGGACAGTACTCAGAAACAGAAGTGTGATCAGTGACGCGATACCCGGGAAGTAGGCGCGCGGTGGCTTATGACAGCGCTCCGCCAACTTTCGACGATTCAGATGTGATGCGTAGGCGCAGTGCCACATTGGACCACCCAGCCTCGGAGAGAAGATCAACGAGGCACTGACCGTTTCATTCCACCACCCAGATCGCAAAGCCCTTTGCGTCGCGCAGTACGTGATCGGTCGTGCCGCCGCCGAAGATCTGTTTGATCCGAGACGTTCCCTGCCGCCCCACGACAATGGTCTCGTAATGTCCGCTGCGCGCCTCTTCAAGAATGTTTCTGGCAATATCATCCTCATGACCATACTTCACCGCTACATGGCTCATGTCAAATCCGGATTGTGCCAGCGTCGCGCACGCTTCCTTCAGGACATGGCACTCGGATTCCCGCTCCTTCCGAATCCAGGCATCCTGATCATTGCGCAACTGCACGCTCAACTCTGCCTCAGCGGCAGGACTTTCCGATCCGCCGTGCTCCAGCAAGCCCCGCGGCATGGGTTTGAGCACATGAAAGAGGGTGACGACGACATCTGGTGTTCGGCCCAGGAGAGATCCAACGTACTGGACAACGCGATGGGAGTTCTCGGACTCGTCGACGGCCAGAAGAATTCGCATAGCAGCCTCCTTGGAAAGGCGAAACACACGGTGCAGCATCTACATTATCCTCCTTGAATTCACCGATTCCAAGGGGCTGCCAGGACAAGTCCAAGCTCAATTGCCGGAGGCTAAGAACCTATCTGACATTGCCTTCGCAGCGAGGCGAAATAGCAGCACACTTATGCAGGATGCTCGGATGCCTCCTGGCACCTCTTTCTGTCCTTAAAACAGGGGTTGACTGCAACACCAGGAGTGTTATCAGTAATCAGTACAAAGAAACACTAAGATGAGGCCAGCGGAAGCTGGTGGAATGGGCCAGTATGGTTTGTGACGAAACACTGCATGGGGAAACCACAGGAGGGGTGAAGGGTTTGCACGAGGCCGGACCCAACGCCGCTGGAGCGGCTGAAAGGAGCCCTATGTGGTTACTAATCATTGTGCTCTTAAACATAGTGCCGGGACTCGAAAAAATCACCGTGCTGAATACCTTCGCCACGTCTGAGGAATGCCAGAGTGAACGAAATCGTATCGCCTTTGAGATGGCGGCAGCCTATCCCAATGACCATGATTTTGTTATTGCCTGTCGATTGAATCCAAAGCACAGCTCATAAGAGCGGTTGAAGGGAGGATAGGAAAGTCAGCGTCGTCGAAGCTGAAGATGAGGATCTACCTACGTGCTCCCTCATGAAGCCGAGCACGCTGTACGCTCACCGCCCGGTTATGAAATGAGGCCAGGCATGACTATTGGCTTATTGTTGCTCGCGCGTGGAGCAAGAAAATGAGAGCATTCTAATTCCAAGTTGTCGCTGGTGGAAATGCCACGCTGAAACGGAGGTCACCGGAGGCGCAGGAACCCGTTGAGGCCTGACCTGGCCAGGAAATGCAGAAAACCGTACGGCAGTACGGTGGAATCGAAAGAAGCGAGCGGCTCCAGAGTGTTGATCAACTCAGGGTTGTCACGGCTCGCAATTTTCTATCCCCCAGCTCTTGTAGCCCTCTTATGTACTCCCGTATTTCCCTCGCTCAAGGAGATGGTGTCTGACACCTTCCCTCCACCCCCAACATGCAGGCTTCTTTTTACTTGAGGGGCGACTTGGCGTATCCTGCCAGTCATGAAACGGTGGGCTCTGTATCTGATCGCTGTGCCCCTTGGGTTGGGGGGATTGGTGTACCTCGTCGGATTGAACTTTTCAATTCATTTTGCCGACATGTGGAGTAGGGACCATCAACCAAAGAACACGCAGCGCGATGTCGGGAAGTTCCCGGAGGGGAATGCAGTCCCCAAAGAGGTGTTGAAGCTGCGGCACCAGCATCAACTGAGACCGCTGACTGAACGGGAAGAGGGGGCAAAAATAGAAGAATTGCCGGATGGAATATACGGGTTCTCAATGTGCAGCGTCGTCGCGTTACGTGCGACCCGTGGCAACACATTCTCGTTAGAGATTCAGAAGCATGATGGGATCATTTTCTATGTTGGGTATGCTTCTGACGAGGACATAGAGAAATATCTGACTCGTCAAAAAAACTTTCATATCCTCACGTCCCCTCACCCAAGGCAAGGAGCGTCATCCCTATTCGAAATCCCTGTCGAGTTTGTCTCGAAATGCGAGGAGCGTCCTGCGGGAGATGGACATCTTTTCAATCTGTTTGTTACCGCCATCCCCGAGTTGCAAATCTAAGGTGGTATCATCCATGGCAACCGCCGCAGATGGGAATTGGTTGTATGGTAGCTCACCCCCTTATTGACGCTGCTTAACCTACTCATTCGTTAGAAGTCGAGGCTCTTCATGGGCGGCTTTCTCGCGCTGGCGCTGGCAATCGGGATCGTCTTCGGTGCGCGCAAGGTATGTGATCTGATCCGAGAGCCACTGTGGTTCGCCAAGTTTTTGTTCATCAGCGCGTCTCTCTCCATCACCTACTTTCTCGCGGTAGAGGTCGTTCCCAACAAGCCTTGGAGTATTTGGCTCGCTCTGCTCGGTGCAGCAACTGGAATAATCCCGGTAGGTTTCATTGTGTTCAAACACATCGAAGATGACGGCAGGAAAGCACGGGACTCCTCTCGATACCACTCAGAGTAGGCCGCACAAATGAACTTCGGCGATTGCAATAGGACGCTTCGTGAATACTGCGGGCTAAACTGGACCTCTGAACACGTGATCTCTGACTGACTTGTGCACGACCTGAGTCAGTTTTTCCGGTGAAATCGGTTTCTCCAAGTAGTCGACAATGCCCAGTTTGAAGAGATGCGTTGCTCCCGCTATCTCAGGCTCCCCAGTTAACACAATAACGGGCACTGAAGGGA
>JBDSDL010000142.1:0-8877 GCA_039920585.1 Nitrospiraceae bacterium
GGCAGCCAAGGTGCTGCGGGACTCGCTAGACCAGGCGGGAGTTGGCTTCTACCCGGTCGCAGACCATCTGACGCTGCGGACGCAGAATATCGACCTGCGTGCGGAGGAATTCACAAGGCTCGGATATGGGTACAGCGAAACGATCGAGTATGAAGACTGGTACGCCAAGGTCTATCGGAAGGTTGGGTACCCCGCGCTCTTTGTGGATCAAGCCTATCCCGACGATCGGGGCCGCACGAGCATCATCCCCGGTTGGGTCAAGACATTCGGCGATCAGGTGTTCCATCATGTGGCGGTGCGCGTGGAAGACATCGAGCAGGCGATTGAACGGTTGAAGACACGAGGTGTGGCCTTTGCCGGTCAGATTATCGGTGCCCGCGGTGGCCAGTTACGGCAAATCTTCACGCTGCCTGAAATGATCGACGGTCAGCCTTTCTCCGTCCTTGAGCTCACGGAACGCCACCGCGGGTATCATGGATTCTCGCCTCCACAGGCAGACAGTTTGATGAAATCCACCGTAGTCCGGTAGGGCTCTGCCCTACCCCGTTCAGCACTGTCCACTCGTCGCGTATCCCGTCAGGTTCATCCCCAAGCTTTCTCGCCTCGCTTGACGAGTCCACGCAAGAGCCGCTGCATTTTTCTTTTAGCTTTCTCACGACGCTGGCGCTGGCGTTCGACCATGCGTCCGGCGACAAATGCGGCCCGCGTGCTGGTCGATTGCTTGAGGAACGTTCGAATATACGCTTCAGCCTGAATGGCATCTTGGTGCATGCCTAAGACATCCTGCACAGCGCGGGCTTTGTCGATGAAGCGTGCGGCCAGCTTCCCGACCATCGGTTCCGCGAGTTCGGCGGCATAGCGGGCACGTTTGGTTTTGATCCTGGTCTTGTGAATATTGACATTGTTGGGTGCGTGGCCAGCCTGGCGGATCAGGTTTCGCAACTTTGTGAACTCCTTCTTGGCGAGGCCATGCAACGTCATGGTTGATTCGACGGCGGTTGGATCGTGCGGCGCTTCCTGGAGCCGCCTGATGAGGTCGAGATACCGCGCGTGCTTCAGCTCGTTCAGCAGGACTTTCTGGACATCGTTCCGTTGGGTTTCCAGATGGGCGATGAATGGGATCAGAGGCCGGCGGTCTTGTGCAAGCAACGCGACAGATTCCTCACGGAAATAGGCGAGTTGTACGTCGAGGTCGCGGGCCGGTCCCAGCAGTCGCCCGAGCCAGCGCAACTCATCCCGCAACGAGTCTGCCCATTCAGGAATCAGCAGAGGCCTGGCGGCGCGCAGGACGGCGCGCAATTGTCTCGTGGCCACGCGCATTTGGTGCAGGCTTTCAGATTCCCTTCCGAGCCTGGCGCCGGGGTCGTGCGCAACCAGCCATCGGGCATGACGTGCGAGAGCCCACCTCACGTGAGCCAAGGCCGGCGCATCCGATGCCGGAAGCGGCTCAGGACTGGGAGCCGCTAAAGAGAGCGCGCGAAAGAGCTTGGGGCGTCCGTCATGATCTTCGGCTCCGGCTCGACGGAGCTGCCGTTCGAGGTCGGGCAGTGCGCTGTCCTTCCCATTCACCTGTTCAATTTCGAGTTCTCGAAAACGCTGAAGGACCGCGCCGTCTTTCACGACCGACACGTGGTCGAGCGTGACATCTGCGACGGGAGCATGGTTCAGGCGCACACGAATACCAGCCCGCCAGACTCGCAAGGTCGCCACAGGCATGAGTGGCCGTTGTCCGATATGAAGAAAGAGCAGGTCGCGGAACGTGGTCGGTGGAATAGACTGGCGATCGACCAGCTCAACTTCCTGCCGGTTCTTCATCAGAGGGAGTTTCAGTTGCCAGGCCTGTTTCCCGCGCTCGACTCGATGGCGCAGGGTGATCCCAGCGTGGGCCAGGTCATACTGGGAGGTATCGTAATAGGTCGAGGTCAGCAAGCGTCGTGGAAGTGGGGTGCCAGGGAGTTTGGGAAGACGGAAGTGGTCACTGACCGCCAGCTTTATTTCACGCTCGACTGTCGATTGAACAGTCGGGGTGACAGCGACGGGATCTAGCGTTTTCGAGGAGGATTGGTCGGCACGAGCCATCGCAGTCTCCTTGCGGGACTGGTAACTGTTGCAGATGGAAGGGGAGGGAAGCAATCCCTAGATGGTCTGTTTTGCTCATCTGGTTGATTGGGTTTATCTGGTTCAACCAAATAAACTAGACAAACCAAACAACGGTCTAAAAGTGGTACGCGACGGAGATAAGGGCTTCAAGGTCATTGAGGCCGAATAAGGTTCCTGTGCACCACGTCCCGGATTGCTCATCTAACGGGCAGGAGAGGGTCGAGAAACCTCGCTATTGACTATTCATAATATGTCTAGTAGTCTAGACACATGGACATTGACGAAGCTCTTACCGCCTTCGATACGCTTTCGCAGAAAACCCGCCTGCGCGTGTTTCGGTTGCTGGTCGAATATGGCCCGGCTGGTGCGCCGGCCGGTACGCTGAGCGAGTCCTTACATGTTCCTCATAATACGCTCTCGTTTCACCTGTCGCATATGAGCCATGCGGGCCTGGTCGTATCGAGACGGGAGGGCAGGTCAGTGATATATCGTGCCAATTTCGAGTTTTTTTCAGAGCTGATCCGCTACATGGTCGAGGACTGTTGCAGCATTGAATTCGCCACCATACGCAACGATACAAAGCGGAAATGTTCGATCATTGAACTGTCACACTGTTGCCAACCAAAGGAGAAAATATCATGAAACGTTTTCATATCCATATTGGGGTTGAACAACTCGATGAATCCATCCGCTTCTACAGCGCTCTGTTCGGCGCGGAGCCGGTGAAAAGGAAAACTGACTATGCCAAATGGTTGCTGGAAGACCCCCGCGTGAACTTCGCGATCTCCACGCGCGCGAAGAAGAACGGTATCGATCACCTGGGCATCCAGGTCGAGGAAGAGAGCGAACTGACAGAGTTGCGCGAACGCCTCAAGGCTGGTGACATGGCCGTGGTCGAGGAAGGCGAGACAGTCTGCTGTTACGCCCGGTCGGACAAGTCTTGGATACAAGATCCCGCCGGCATTCCGTGGGAAGCCTACCGGACGATGGAGGATGCCCAGCTATTCTCCGGCCAGCCCGATCAGGCCGAAAGTGCCTGCTGTACGCCGGGAACGATGGGAGAGCCTGATTGCTGCGCACCTTCCGAAAAAACCGCCGGATGCTGCAGCTGATGAAGTCCGATGCGCTCAAAGTGCTGGTCCTGTGCACGGGTAATTCCTGCCGCTCCGTGATGGCTGAAGCGCTGATCAATGATCTCGGCCGTGGCCGGTATCAGGCATGGAGTGCCGGAAGTGTTCCAGTGGGAACTGTTCACCCGAAATCTATCGAGACGATAAGACGGCATAGCATTGATCCCGGTCAGCCACGCAGCAAGTCGTGGAATGAGTTTGCGGAACAGTCGTTCGATTTGGTGATCACGGTCTGCGATCAGGCTGCGGGCGAAAGTTGTCCGCTATTCCCCGGCACCCCCAAGAAGCTGCATTGGAGTACGCCTGACCCAGCCAAGGTTACTGGATCAGAGGCTGAAATAAACGCGGCGTTTGACAAAACGTTTTCCATACTCAAGAACCGCGTCGAGAATTTGATGAATTGACCGCCTGCCCCTGCCCCTTGGAATAGACGTCTCAGGAAGACCAGAAGCTTCCCCTTGATGCCCTCAATATTTAAAGGCGTGAGTGAAATCCACTCTTTGGCCTCACGCGCCCCGTTAACAAGGGCCTCAATGTCATTCAGGCCGAATGGGATTCCATTACGCCATTTTTCGGATTGATTCTTGTATAGACGAGAGAAGGTCGTCGGATTTTGGATGCCTACTGTCCCGTAGGGACACAAGTGAACACCCTTCCACCCCGCAGGAGTATGGGTTGACAGTGGGATACGTCCGACGGTACAAAATACCCACAGGAACCTGTCTTTTTGTTTGTTTGTTTGTTCATCATGCCGGAGTTGGCTCCTGCATACCCCACCCTGCGAGAGTGGCGGAACTGGCAGACGCGCGAGACTTAGGATCTCGTGGGTAACCGTGGGGGTTCAAGTCCCCCCTCTCGCACCAGATTCACGGACGGGTAGCCGACAACGGCTTGGCAGTCAGCGCAAGGCTTCTTACGAGAAACAAGGGCGCATACCAGCTATGAAAATGGAAGTGACTGAACTAGGACCTATGAAACGCGCCCTCAAGATTGAGGTGCCGGCAGAAGAAGTCACACAACGGTTTGCCCGGGCCTATGTCGAGCTGAACCGCCAGGTCAATATCCCGGGGTTTCGCTCCGGCAAGGTACCCTTGGCCTTGTTGGAAAAACGCTATGCCAAAACGGTGGAAGAGGACGTGATTCGAAGCCTCGTTCCGGACTTTTACGACAAGGCTGTCCGCCAAGCGGGGATTGTGCCGGTCCACGTCGAGATTCCTCCACTGGACCGAGTCAAGATTAAGAAAAACGAACCCTTTACGTTTACCGCGACCGTCGAGATCAGGCCGAATATCGAGTTGCGGGACTATAAAGCGCCGAGCCCGATCTCGCTCAAGCCCGACAAGCGCACTGTCACCGACGAACAGCTTGACCGAGGCCTTGAGGTCTTGCGCGAACAACAGGCCCGCCTGGAAGCCACACCTCCTGGCCACGCCATTGTGGACGGGGACTATATCGTGCTGGACATGCAAGGCGCGCTCGATGGAGCATTGCTGGAAGGGACGAAGAAAGAAGGTCAGCTCCACAAGGTTGGATCACACGCGTCCGTTTTGGGCTTGGAAATTGATCCGCATGTCGGGGGTAAGAAAGAAGGCGACGCGCTCGAAATTTCCCAGCCGTACCCAGCCAGCCATCCCGATCCTCGCGTTGCCGGTAAGACCGTCGTGTTTACGCTGACGATCAAATCCGTCAAGGAAAAGAAACTGCCGGCCCTGGACGATGAATTTGCCAAAGATTGTGGTCCCTACAACTCGCTTCAGGAAATCAAAGACAAGCTGCGAGAGGGGATGGAGCAGGGACTGAAGCGAGAGATTGAAGATACCTATAAGGACACGATCGTGAAACGCCTCATGGACACCCACCACTTCGACCTCCCAGAAACTCTAGTAGAGCGTGAGCTGGAGGCCATCGTCCGCCAGCATGTGCAGCAGCAACAGCGGAAGGGGGGCGCCCAGGAATCACCCGGCACGGAGGAACTCGCAAGCCTTCGCCAAGAACATCGGGACGAAGCGGCGCGTCGTGTGAAGGTCAGCCTCGTGTTAGAAACGATTGCCGAAAAAGAAGGGTTGACAGTTACGCAGGACGATTTCAACGCCGAAATCGCGCGGCTGGCGTCGGAGCTCAAGATGCCGGTGGCCGATCTTGTCAAGATGATCAAGTCCGGAGGACAAGAGTCCATCGATGATTTACGTACCAGGATTTTGGTGGATAAAGCCTTGGATTTCGTTTACCGCAATGCGGTGATTCAGGGATAGCGTCGAGTGGTTCGGACTGGCCTGAATTTCATTGGTCAGCGAGTTGGAATACAGGAGCACACCACGCGGGATGCTCAAAAAGTCTGTCCAGCAAGGCCGCAGAGAGTGAAGACCGGAGGCGTACCCTCTGAGGTACGTTGAGGATCTGAACGACGCGAGAACGATGCTGGCGGGCTTTTTCAGCATCCCGCTAATCGGAAAGGAACGACCTGCATGCTAGTTCCCATTGTTATCGAAACGACTAACCGAGGCGAACGCGCCTACGACATTTACTCTCGGCTCCTGAAAGACCGGATCATCTTCCTCGGTGCGCCGATCGACGATATCTTTGCCAACCTGATTATTGCCCAGCTCTTGTTTCTCGAAGCAGAAGACCCTGAAAAAGACATCAATCTCTACGTCAATTCCCCCGGGGGAAGCGTCACGGCAGGATTGGGCATTTACGACACCATGCAGTATGTGAAACCTCCCATCAATACCATCTGCCTGGGCCAGGCCGCCAGCATGGGGGCCTTCTTGCTCACCGCCGGAACCAAAGGGAAGCGATTCGCTTTGCCGAATGCGAGGGTCATGATTCACCAACCCATGGGCGGGTTTCAGGGGCAAGCCACTGAAATCGACATTCATGCCAGAGAGATCTTGAAAATCCGCGAACGACTCAATGAGATCATGGCAAAACATACCGGCCAGCCTCTGGAGAAGATATCCTTGGATACCGAACGGGACTACTTCATGTCGGCAGAAGAAGCCAAGCGGTACGGTCTCATCGACGAAGTCATCACCAGGCCACCGAAGCTCCTCAAGGCTGTCAGTGGCGACGCCGGAAAAGACGCGGTCAAGGATAAGTAACAAGGGAGGACGCATGGCGAAGCCGGATAAGATGGATCGACATCTCCGCTGCTCGTTCTGTGGAAAGAGCCGCGACGAAGTCCGCAAATTGATTGCTGGACCCACCGTCTACATCTGCGACGAATGTGTCAACCTCTGTAACGACATCATTGCCGAGGATTGGGAAGAAGCCAAAGAAGAGATTTCGTCGAAACTCAAAAAGCCGGTGGAAATTAAACACCACTTGGATCAGTACGTCGTGGGACAGGAACGGGCCAAGAAAATTCTCGCGGTGGCCGTTCATAACCACTACAAACGAATCTCGTCCAAGGATAAAGACGTTGACGATGTGCAACTCCAGAAGGGCAACATCCTCATGCTGGGGCCCACAGGCACGGGGAAAACGCTGTTGGCCCAGACCCTCGCAAAGTACTTGGATGTCCCCTTCACGCTGGCCGATGCGACCACGCTCACCGAGGCAGGGTACGTCGGAGAAGATGTGGAAAACATCATCCTCAAGCTCCTGCAAGCTGCGGATTACGATGTGGAACGGGCTGAGCGTGGCATTGTCTACATCGATGAAATCGACAAGATCAGCCGCAAGAGCGACAGCCCGTCCATCACCCGCGACGTTTCTGGCGAAGGGGTACAACAGGCGCTGCTCAAGCTCATTGAGGGGACCGTTGCCAATGTGCCGCCTCAAGGCGGACGCAAGCATCCGCACCAAGAGTTTATTCAAATCAATACGAGCAACATTCTGTTCATCTGCGGCGGAGCGTTCGTCGGGCTCGAGCAAATTATCGAGCAACGCTTGAATCGAAAGGCGATGGGATTCGGAGCCGAAGTTCGTGGGCGGAGCGAAATACGATTAGGCGAACTGTTCGCGAAAGTTCAGCCGGAAGACTTTCTCAAGTACGGTTTAATTCCGGAGTTTGTCGGTCGGCTTCCAGTTGTCGCCACCTTGGATGAGCTGGATGAACGCGCCCTCATTCGAATCTTGACCGAGCCGAGAAACGCGCTCACGAAACAGTATGAGAAATTGCTCTCTTTTGAGAAGGTGAAGCTCAAGTTCACGGAGGGCGCGCTTGGGGCGATCGCGCGGAAAGCGTTTCACCAGAAAACCGGTGCGCGAGGATTGCGTGCCATCCTCGAAGATGTGATGCTGGACGTGATGTACGATGCCCCTTCTCAGAAGCAGATTAAGGAAGTCCTCATCACCGAAGATGCCATTCTCGGTAAGCACGACCCCATCAGAATCTTTGAGCAAGACAAGGATATAAAGACAGCGTAAGTCGTTATAGACATAGAACTTTTTCACACCCAATGGGGTCTACCAAGACTTCTCCAGGCCATGGTCATTCTGGCCTTGGTTGTCCCTTTACCTCGTCCCTTTTCAAATGCTCTCTGCTCCCTCTTTCTTTCCAGCCGGTGGGGCCGCATATAACTCTACGCTTTTCCTCGACAAGATGAAACGCTGCGCTATACTTGCGTTACAGATTGAACGTGGAGGATGTGTGAAATATCCTGTGTCTTCAAGCCTTCGACATAAAGGGAAAGCCCTCGACCTTGATGCAAGCCGTGAAGTGATCACCCTATTAGGGATCAACGGCGAACCCATGGGCAACCTGTCATGGGACTTCATCATCGACCAGATTCTGGCCTATCGTAAACCCCAGGCGAGCCGAGAAATCAGGAATGAGCCGCGCGTGACACTCACCTTCAGTGTCAAGTACATCACCCCGGAAGGCCAGCAGTTTGAGAGTCGCGCAAGCGGCATTGGCGGAGGCGGGCTCTTTATTGAAAGCCTGAGCACTCTAGCGGTCGGCACCAAGCTTGCCCTTGAATTTTCACTTCCAGATCAGCCGTCAGAGTGGTTGCCGGCGAAGGGTCTCGTCGCGTGGGTGTGTCCTAAAGCAGACCAATATACGTTTAGCGCTGGTATGGGAGTGCGCTTTACGGAGATTAACCCCGATATCCGTAACCGTGTGCTCGAACTGGTCAAGTCCCTTCAGCCCACCGGGCAGCCAGCCTAGTGAATATCCATCTGCCACTGAATCGTCCGGCCTTCAATGCCAGGACATGACCATGAAGCTTTCTGTGATCATGACGGAAGGGCACGAGGGCAAAGTCCTCAAGGTGAATGCCGATCAGGAAGTGATCACGCTTCATAGTGCCACGGGAGAATTGCTCGGCACCCTGTCGTGGGGAGCGGTCATTGAACAGATTCTTGCCAGCGACGACGATGTACGATTCGCCCATGCGCGCTCTCACCCGAGAGCTCCGCTCGCCGTGAAGGTTCGTTACACGACCCCGGAAGGCAGACAGGTCGACAGCTTAACCGGCGGCATCGGTGCAGGCGGGTTGTTCATTGAAAGCAGCACGCCGCTGCCTCCTGGGACCGAGCTTTCCATCGAGTTTGCATTGCCCGATCGTCCTTGGGAAAAACACAAGGCCAAGGCGAAGGTCGCTTGGACCCGCAACAAACCTGAACGGCATCTGCTTTTCCCTGGCATGGGCGTCCAATTTACCAACATCGATGAAAAAGCCCGCAAAGAGCTTATCGAACT
>JBDSDL010000143.1:0-4766 GCA_039920585.1 Nitrospiraceae bacterium
GGTGTATGTGTTGGAAGCCAATCCGAATCCACAAATTGCGCACGCCGAAGATTTTTCGGATTCGGCAGAGCACGCCGGCTATACCTATCAAGAGTTGTTGCAAGAACTACTGCGCATCGGGCTTCGCAGGCAGCCGGCCAACTCGACCACAAAGAAACCGTCACAATCGCCAACGTAAAGCTGCACGTTGGGTGGCTTCTCAATGTGCGAGGATAAAAGAACACCGAGACAGGCTACTTTGTTGCGGGCCTTATCGGGCCGACCGCGAGCAAGAATAAAATGGTGGCAGGAATAGTTCCCCTTATCTCTTGTTGCTGTTTTCGGGGGCCGAGACGTTAAAAAAAACTTCCAGGCTCGTTTTCCTGGAACTATACGAGCTGAAAAACAACTCCTATATTGGAACAACGGGCAAAGCGACAGGTCTATTGAGGCGAACCAGACTACACGCTGATTAACATTCAGCGGGCTCACGTGACCATGACATACAACGTCACCAACACGAGTCCGAAGATGGCGGTTAACACGACCCACTTGAGCGATTTCTTGACTTCGGTCTCCATGTCCTGTCTAGACTTATCAAATAGATCCATAAGGCACCTCCTAGTCTATGGTGCGGGAGCAGGCTCCCTGCAATTCATTAAACCACAAATTTCGTTCTCGATGTAGTACGCCGGCAAAACCCTTGAAGTTACAATATCAGTTCTTCATTAAATGTACATCGAGCGGACTTTCGTTTTCATCCATCACTGGGAAGAAAAACCTCGAAGCAGCCCTAGAACAATTCCGGCTGCTTGCGAAGGACCTTGGTAGTGACGCTTCAGAGAAAGTGACCTGATGCGCGCTTCCTTCCCCCTGGCTGCAGAGGACAAAGAGTGTTCAGCAATTTCTGGATGAGATTATGTCGCGACGCCAAGAATACTCAGAATCAAGGAGGTCCCATGTCCATTGTGACTGCGGTAGTCCTCTCCATGCTTTTGCTCACCGTGACCGGCTGCGCCACCTCTAGCGATCCTTCCGCCACGAGGCAGGAGACGGGCCAGAAAGATCCCGTCAAGAAAGGCATCAAATATGATCAGAAGAAGGAGATGAATATCGAAAGCGAGAATGCCGTTCGTTAGACCGGGATCCCTTGACGAGTGAGACGGGCCAGACTGGGAGGCCTGGTGGATTCCCACTGCGCGTGTTCAACGAGGGTCTTCGGAGACCGCGCGTTGCACGCGAACAGGAGACCATCTAGTCTGCCCTCGCACACCTGGCTGCTCCCCCCACATCTTTCACCCTGCACACCTGACGGTGTAGACTCACCTCGTTATTTCCTGCCTTCGTACTGGAGGTGCCATGCGCGCGATTCAACGTTTCGGCAAACAGCTCCAGCGACTGCGAACCCGCCGTGGTCTGACGCAAGAACAGCTCGCCGTGACGGCCGGCCTGTCGCGCACGTTCCTGACGCGGCTGGAACTTGGACAGCACGACCCTTCGTTGAGCACGCTGGTGCGATTGGCGAAGGCGCTGAGGGTGTCGGTGATGGAGTTGTTAGGAGAGAGCGTGAGTGCAAGTCTGTGGTGGCAGGTGGGGGAGGCTCGCTTTACGACGCGAGAGGATGCCGAGGAGCATGCCCGCACTGTGGGCGAAATGTTTGTCGCACGGTATCAAAACAAACCCACAGGCCCGGTACGACGTCTCCTTCCTGTTCGCGAGGCGAAGTAGGCGCCTTCGTATCGTGGTTTGTCGCTGTTCCTGTTGCATGAGCAAGCGAGAGGGTCATGGAAGTTCTCTTGATCGTGCTCACCATGATTGCTGCTGGTGCGGCCTTGGTCTATTTCTTGAGATCATCAAGGGGGATGCAACTCGTTCGCAACAAGACGGTGTCGACCATACTCAACGACGTTCACGCCATGCAACGCTCCGCGCCTGAGACGGCACTCCATGATGTTTACTATGCGCTCGCGGAAGAAAGAACCAACAAGAGCCAGTGGCTCATCGAGTTCGAATACTTGCCCATGCTACGGGATGCCGGCTGTTTCGATCCGAGAACAGCGCCGCAGCCTGAACAATTTGCTGAGCTCGTGGCGAGTGTGGAGGAAAAGATTCGGCTACAGGCCAGTGGTGTGACGAAATGAATTGACAAAAAATCAAGGGGGAGGCGAGCCACACCAATTGCAGGAGAGGTCTTCATGCTCAGAGGACCACGCGTGGTGTCCGTGAGCCGTTGTGTTCACTCGTTAGGGGGAGCAGGGCTTCGCTTCTTCTTCCATCAGATTTATCGTCGAACTCACTTCGATCTCGACAAAGATTCCACATCGGGCAGTCCAGAACTTTGAAGGTGCGGGAGGTGTTGTCGGTGGATTCGGCGGTTGACTCAACTCGGGTGTGTGAGTCTGGATGGTCACGATCGTCATCGATGGAGCTGGCGGATAAGCGATGTATGGCCAGAGGGATTGTCCGAGTAGACCAGGGCGCATTACTGGAGACGCCATCATCTGACTGTCAAAGCCCTGCATGGCATCGCCGCTTAAATCACTGAGCGTTCTGCCGGCCTTGGCTTCTGTGCTAAGCAGAGCGAACAACACAAGTGTTGAAGCCGCGACCCACAAGCTAGCCTTCATACTGACCTCCTCACTCAAGGGGTCTTCGAGACCCTACGAGGAAAATCGCAGGTTAACGATCACAGGGGCTACTCGACGTTGTTGTTATCATACGCCCCGCTTTCCACATCGGTCAAGTTTGGAGAAACGGTGTCTAGAACCATTTTCAAGGGTCACAATTTTGACCAAGGCCCATAATGAGAAGAGCTGTTCGATCAGTCGCCCGCTGTGGTCGTCCAATACTCCATCCAAGCTTGCTCGTTTTTTCCTCTAGCAGGGGTGGCCCGATTGGTCTCCCACTGCGCGCGTCCAACGAGGGCCTTCTCAGGCCGCGCGTTGCGCGAGCACAGGAGACCAACGGGCTACCCCTGCGTCCTCCACTTGATGCTGCAACCAATACTGGCCTTCTGGTTGCCGTGGACTGGCTTCCCGGCAAGCACTGCGTGGATCGCGGAACGCAAATCGTGGCCCGTGACCGGCTTGTTACTGCCGGGGCGGCTGTCGTCGAGTTGCCCGCGATAGACCAACCGCCGTTCCCGGTCGAAGAGATAGAAATCGGGGGTGCAGGCCGCCCGATAGGCCTTCGCGACATCCTGGGTTTCGTCAAAACAGAAGGGAAAGGTAAAGCCAAGGCGTTCAGCCATCTCTTTTAGCCGAGGCGGCGCATCATCCGGGTATTGCGCCGGATCGTTGCTACTGATACCGATAATGCCGAGTCCTGTGTCTATGTAATCCCGCCCTATCTTCGCGATCCCTTGCTCGACGTGGACCACATAGGGACAGTGACGGCAGATGAACATGACCAGCAAGGCGGTCTTGCCGGTGAACGAGCCAAGCGAGTAGATCTGCCCGCTCACCACATCGCGCAATGCAAATGGAGGAGCGGGTGTTCCGAGCGGAAGCATGGCAGACGTCATGGCCATGGGTGCCTCCTGTTCTATCTTTTTTGCGACAATCTGGAGGATGCCGCACCGTGACCGCTTCGTCAAGAGGCGTGCGGACATGCATTCCATCTTCGACCTCCCGGCATGAAGTCTCTTTCCCACTATGTTAGGCTCGTGGCGCATGGCGTTACATCAAGAGAGGACATGTTTGTGAAACCAGGCTATCGGTTGATCATTGTCGACAAGGCCGGTGTGTTGGTTTCTGAATTCCAACTGACGGAGAACGCTCTGGCTCAGCCTGAGGCTTTTGTTGCGGCGCTCACACAGTCGATCGAGGACATTGAAGAGGAAGAGCCGTGAGTGTTCTCCGTTCGTTCCATCTGTGTGCAATATCTCATTCGCCTGTGTGAGAAGGAATCGTACGTATGCAATACGTTCATCTTGGCCGGTCGGGAGTACAAGTCAGCCGGCTCTGTCTTGGCACGATGAACTTCGGACCGGAGACGAACGAGGCGGATAGTTTTGCCATCATGGACCGGGCGCTGGAGCTGGGCCTCAACTTCTTCGACACGGCGGACGTCTATGGCTGGAAGGCAGGGGAGGGATGGACGGAGCAGATTGTGGGGCGTTGGTTCGCCCAGGGCGGGGGACGGCGTGAGAAAGTCGTGCTGGCAACGAAGGTGTTCGGTCGGATGGGCGCATGGCCGAATCAGTCTCGCTTGTCGGCCCTGCACATCACGCGGGCCTGTGAGGCGAGCCTGCGGCGCCTTCAGACTGACTGCATCGACGTGTATCAGATGCATCACGTCGATCGGGCGACGCCGTGGGAGGAAATCTGGCAGGCGATGGAGCAATTGGTCCGAGAAGGCAAGGTGTTGTATGTGGGCAGCAGCAATTTCGCCGGCTGGCACCTGGCCCAGGCCCAAGAGTTGGCGCGCAGCCGCCACTTCTTCGGTCTCGTATCGGAGCAAAGTCTCTATAATTTGAACGAGCGGACGATCGAGTTAGAAGTGATTCCAGCCTGTGAGGCCTACGGCATCGGCGTGATCCCCTGGAGTCCGCTTGCGCGCGGACTATTGGCCGGGGCCTTGAACCCGGCGATGATCGGTCGACGCGCGAAGGAGGATCTGAAGAAAGACATCGAGAAGTACCGTCCCAGGCTGGAAGCCTATGAAGCGCTGTGCACGCAACTCGGTGAGCGCCCGTCCAATGTGGCCCTCGCCTGGCTGTTGCACCAAAAGGCCGTGACGTCGCCGATTATCGGACCGCGCACGATGGAGCAATTGAACGACACGAT
>JBDSDL010000144.1:0-36942 GCA_039920585.1 Nitrospiraceae bacterium
CGGTCGCGGGCATCATCGTCTATGACGAGAATCTTCGTCATGTGCGCCTTCATCCGCTATTTGATTAACCTGCTGTCTCATCGTCTTTCTGGTGCATCCACTTCTCATGGGCGCCCCGACCGTCCCAACTCATCCCTACAACCTGGATCAACTCCTCAGCGAAGACGGCACGGTCACGATCGAGCAATCCATCATGTCAGCGGAGGAAGAGACGATCGATTATTCAGGATCTTCAGTCCCTGGGTTGAGGGTGTCGTGCCCCACTTAAGTTGTGGGGAGGCAGTGCAGTCAGCTAGATGCAGGAACACAGGTGAATTTATTCAAAATCCACCGCATCAGCAGACAGTCGAGGATGTTTCACCAGAGTCATGATCGGGTACATGCGGCTGTCCCTTGAGAAGTTGATCCTTCTCTGGCACGGGTACTGCTTTTATGGGTCGTTTCGTACAAAGACTATATTCCATCTGCAGAATCAGGAGCCGGTTCTCAATAAATAGCTGCTCATTTTCTGTGAGGGATTGCCGCGACCGAAACAACAATTGAAGATCGGCTACGATTTTACCGAATTCCTTCAAAAGCTTTTCTTTTTTGGGAGGCATAAATTGGGAAGTTTTTACCATTATCGGCTTATTAGGACATACTAGGAGGAACCCTAGATCCTGATGACTTTCCGGCGGCGGTTCAGTCGATGATGTCTACTTTCTTCCCCATTGCCTTGGCGCGTTTGAGACACTCGGCGTCTGTCACTGAATACCGAAATGTGTCGAGGTCACTTTCTTCTGCAAGCTCGACTTTCTTGCGTTGGGCCTTAGCTTGTTTCATGCAACCGGTGTCCGTCACCAGACACTTCATGGTGTCATTGGCAGTTGGCGCTTCAACTATGTCGACCTGCTTGCCTTCTTCTTTTGCACGTCTGAGGCACCCCCGGTCCGTCGCGATACATTTGACCGTGTCTTCGGTCTTCTTGATGACCTTGTCGATGGATTGATCGATGTTCTGATTCACTCGATCCTGCGTTTTGCGTTTGGCGCTTTCGGTGGCTCGACCCATGAGGCCATCAAGGTAGCCCTGCGCCTGTACCTCAGTAAGACCGAAAAGCATCAGCGTTATAACGCAGTGACATCGGGTGGCATGGCAGGAAGGTGTCCCCCTGGGGAGTAGAGTGAGTCGCCGTTGCAATCAAGGCAGGAAAAGGAGAACAGGAGGGGTCCCGCGCTGGCCCGACTCCCGTCATACGACAAGCACCAGCTGGACAGCTCATGGCAATGCAGTGACGTCAACAGTTCATGGCACTGCATCGTGACCTTCTGGGCGGTATGCTCGCGGCGGGTGAGTAGGACCAGCTGGTAGGTCATGCGGCCACCTTGATTTCCCCAGCAAACGGTACGATGATGCGCTCCAGATGTGGGGTTAAAAGGCTGATAGTCCCGTTGGGGACACCAATCCCTACCGTTCATCTCCGCTATACCTGACTCGCTGTTTCAGCCGTTTCATTCCGTTGAGTTTGTCGGGTGAGCTGGATACACTGGCCGGCATCTGGGACAAGCCTAATCTGTCTGGTTCATCTAGTTTTTCTGGTTAGTTTGGTTCAACCAAATAAACAAGACAAACCAAATTAACCAAACAACGATCTTCTTATGCTGCCGAACTTTTCCCGCGACCGGTTCCATGCCTGAACGATCTATCACACCCCTCATTGTGGTTGCGCTGCTACTGGGAACGTGGCTGGCCCTTCGTTCCATCGAATCTTCTTCAGTGACGCCGGCGCCTGTCCCATCGGTGGCAGCACTTGCTCCTGGCATGGTTCCGCTGGTCACTGGAGATGAACCGATCACAGAGATCTTTAGGAGGGCTGGCTGCGTGGTGTGCCACACCGTTCCGGGTATCCCGGGGGCCGATGGGCGGGTAGGACCGCCGCTCCTGTTAGGCGCCACGGGGCCTGTGCGATTGGCCGATCCGGCGTATCGGGGTCATGCGAAGACGGTGCACGAATACGTGATCGAATCGGTTCTCGAGCCGGGACTGTTTGTCGTGCCGGGATATCCGCCCAGTACGATGCCGACATGGTATGGCGTGAAACTTAGCGCGCTCGCGCTGGAGAAGATTGCGGCGTATCTTGAGCAGCAAGGGGCTACTGCTGCTCAGTAGGCACGGTGATCCTCGCCGGATTGGTGACGAGGCGCATGGGGGGAAGGGTTGTTATCGTTTGCGCAAGGGGGTCACGTTTCCTGGGGCTCTCCCCTGGATCTTAAAGGCACTGTTCGTGGGGTCGCCTGATTTCTTGTCGAGGAGTGCGTTGATCGCATCGTCTCCTCTGAGACCTTCGATCTTGATCTTGAGCCGGAGATTGTTGGCGCTGTCGGCATTGATCAAGGCTTGTTCGAGCGAAATCCGCTCCTCCTTATACAGTTGGAACAAGACTTGGTCGAACGTCTGACAGCCTTCCTCCACCCCTTGCTCCATTGCTTCTTTGAGCGAATCGACCTCGGCCTTCTTGATGAGATCTTTAATGCGGGGTGTGTCGAGCATAATTTCCAGTGCAGGAGCCCGCTTCCCGTCCACGGATGGCACGAGCCGCTGAGAGATGATGGCGCGAAGATTGAGCGACAACTGGAGATAGATCTGTGCATGCCGCTCGACCGGGAAAAAGTTCATGATGCGTTCGATGGCTTGGTTCGCATTGTTTGAGTGGAGGGTGCCAATGCAGAGGTGCCCGGTTTCCGCAAAGGTGATCGCGGCTTCCATCGTTTCCGTGTCCCGGACTTCGCCGATCAGGATCACATCTGGCGCTTGCCGGAGGGTATTCTTGAGTGCATTTTGAAATGAGAGCGTGTCGAAGCCGACTTCTCGCTGCGTGATGAGCGATCGCTTATGATTGTGGACGAACTCGATCGGATCTTCCACGGTCACGATATGGCCGGGATGGGTGGTGTTACGGTGGTCGATCATGGCTGCGAGGGTGGTGGATTTTCCGCAACCGGTGGCGCCGACTACCAGCACCAACCCGCGTTTTGTCATGGCGATGTCTTTCACAATCGGAGGCAAGCCTAACTGCTCGACGGTTTGGATCTCGGCTTTGATATGCCGAAAGACCAAGCCGACGTTCCCGCGCTGCCGAAAAATATTGACACGGAAACGGCCAAGCTCCTTGTAGTAGAGGGCCAGGTTCATTTCCATCTTTTCCTCGAACTCCCCACGCTGCTGACCGCGCATCAGCGCCAGCGCGAGGGCTTCGAGTTGTTCATTGGTAAACGGCGGCGCGTCGGTTAGTTGTGTCGAGCCGTGGACGCGATAGGCGGGAGCCGAGTCGACGGTCAGATACAGGTCTGACGCTTCTTGATCCACCATGACTTTCAAGAGACTGCGCACATCCATTTCAACCCCCGTTTTCCTGCCAGGTATCTCAGGTATCTTAGGCTGCGCCGCTCATGGAGGACCCAAACAGATTGGGATTCATGCTGCGCGATTGGGCTTCAGCTCTCGTGACAACTCCACGGGTTGCTAAATCGAACAGCGCCATGTCCATCGTTTGCATGCCGTCTTTCTGACTGGCCTGCATGATCCCGGGAATCTGGTGCAACTTACCCTCGCGGACCAGATTTCGGACTGCGGTCGTGGCGACCATGATTTCGAGGGCAGCGACACGCCCGCCAGATTTTTTCTTCAGCAGGGTCTGTGTGATGACCGCTTCCAAGGCTTCGGCGATCTGTGCCCGAATCTGGGACTGTTGGTTGGGGGGGAATGCATCGATGATGCGGTCGATGGTTTTCGGCGCGCTGGAGGTATGGAGTGTGCCGAAGACCAAGTGGCCTGTTTCCGCAGCTGTCAACGCGAGCTGGATGGTTTCCAGATCGCGCATTTCGCCCACGAGGATGATGTCCGGATCTTCGCGAAGAGCGGATCTCAGCGCATTTGCGAACGACAGGGTATGGACGCCCAATTCCCGCTGGTTGACCAGACATTTTTTCGTCTTGTGGACGAATTCGACCGGATCTTCGATGGTGAGGATATGGCCTTCGAAGGTATTGTTCAAATAATCGACCATAGAGGCCAGCGTCGTTGATTTACCAGACCCGGTTGGGCCGGTCACAAGGATCAGCCCTTTTTCCCGATCGCAGAGCTGCCGCACGATCGGCGGCATGCCGAGCTTCTCCATCGGAATGATTTCGGTGGGAATGTTTCGGAAGACGGCGCCGAGCCCACGGGTTTGGACGAAGACATTGACACGGAACCGGGCAATGTCGCCTAGTTCAAAGGAAAAGTCGCACTCGCGCTTTTCCTCGAAATTCTTCCGTTGGGTATCGCTCATCATGTCATAGATTAGCGAGTGCGTTTCTTCCGTGGTCAGTGGGGGATGGTCCAGTTTCTTGAGATCCCCGTTCATACGGATCATCGGTGGTTCGCCGGCGCTGATGTGACAATCCGATGCGCCTTCCTTTGCCGTGTAGGTCAGGAGCTTCGCAATATCCATGAAGAGGACTCCCCGGTAATTAAGGTAGTGAGATGGCCTGTCGGATCGCAAGTTACTTGAGGCATCATGCCACAGGGTGATGAGAAAGCAAGGAAATATCCGCAAGCGGTTGCGTGGATGCTTCGGTGGTTTAGTGTAGAGAGGTGAGGGATTCGATCAGATCAGCCCTGCCGATTGCCCTGCGCGTTGAAATGCGTTGAGGGCCTGGTCGATGTGGCCAGGGGTGTGCTCGGACGTGACCGTGACGCGGATTCGGCTGGTGGCGTCTGGTACGGTAGGAGGCCGAATCGCCGGCGCATACAGGCCTTCTGCGAACAGGTGTTCGGCAAACGAGAGAGCGGTTTCGGCATTGCCGACGAGGATCGGCATGATCGGACTGACGCTGGGGGATAGGCTGAATCCCAATCGGGTTAATCCTGAGAACAATCGTTCACGGTTGGCCCATAGTCGTGCACGTCGTTCCGGCTCTCGTTGCATAACTCTCAATGCCGCCGTGACGGCAGCAGCCGAACTTGGTGGGGGCGCTGTGGTAAAGATGAAGGAGCGGCTCGTGTTCATGAGATAGCGGACCAGCATCGAGGACCCAACAAGGTAGGCGCCACTGCTGCCGAAGGCTTTGCCCAAGGTTCCCATCTGAAACGGGATCTGTGAGTCGAGGCAGAAATGTTCGGCTGTCCCTCGTCCATGCGGCCCCATCACGCCCGTGCCATGGGCATCATCGATATAGAGGTCGGCCTCATAGTCCTTGGCTAACCGACAGAGTTCTGGCAACGGCGCGAGGTCTCCGTCCATACTGAATAGGCCGTCGGTCACAATCAAGGTGCAGCGCGCCTGGCGTCTCTTGGCCAGAAGGGACTGGAGGTGGCTGGTATCGTTGTGGCGATAGATTCGAAAGTCGGCTGCGCTGAGACGGCAGCCGTCGATCAGGCTGGCATGGCACAGGCGATCTGCCAGGATCAGTCCGCCCTGTTCAGTCAGTGCAGGGATAGTTCCAATGTTCGCAAGGTAACCGGAGCTAAACGTCAGAGCGGCTTCGGTTCCTTTGAACTGTGCCAGGGCAGACTCTAGTTCTTGATGCGGCGGCAACGAACCTGAGATCAACCGAGAGGCTCCAGTTCCGACGCCAAACCGTTGTGTCGCCTCGACGGCGGACTGAATCACTTCCGGGTGCATGGCCAGCCCTAAATAGTCGTTCGAGGCAAATAGGAGGATCTGGCGTCCGTCCACTTCAACTACTGGCCCAACGCCTGAATGGAGCGGAGTGATGCGCCTGGTCAGATGCTTCGCAGCCAATTCCTGTAGCTGTTTTTCAAACATACACGTGACCAGACATTAAGATTAGGAGCTGGTGTGCCTTCTGAGAACCGACACCCAGCCGCCTCATTGACAAGCTCGTGACATCCTTAGTATAAGGCCCGATCACAATTTGAGGAAACGGGCTCCGCTCTCCCTGACGAATCCATCCATGAGCTACCGTATCAAGGTTCCGGCGAAAACTCTTCCGGTCGATGAAGCTCACATGTTGAGCTCGCTGGACCATGCGCTGCATAGGGCAGGGGATTATCGACGCCCTTTCCTGGTCGGCCTGGGAGTGTTGGTGCTAGCAGTTGCCGTGGTCGGAGGAGTGTTTTATGTCGACCGTCAGGCAGCGCAAAAAGCCCAAGATCTTGAACAAGAGGCGATGCGCTTCTTAACCGCTCCTTCTGCCAACGATCCTCAGAGGGCCGATCACGCGCTCAAGGAAGCGATCGCGAGGTATCGGCAAATTGTCGATCAATATCCACGAACCTCCACGGCGCCACTTGCCTTGTATCATTTGGGAAATGCATTGGTCCAGACCAATGAACTAAGCGCAGCGATTGATGCCTATCAACGATTTCTCACATTATACAGTTCGAATTCATCAATGGCTGGGTTGGTGCAACAACGCCTGGCCTATGTGTACTTGCACAAGGGAGACCGGGACCAGGCCGTGAAGGCATTCACCGGCATCTTGGAGACGCCCGGTACGTTGAACCGGGATCAGGCGTTATTCGAGCTGGCGCGGGTGGAGGAATCTCAATCGCGGCCTGAGGGGGCCTTGGCTCGCTATCAGGAACTGATCAAGACCTACCCGAACTCTCCCTTCACCAGTGAAGCGACGATTCGGACCAAAATCATGGATGCCATGAAGTCAAAAGAGTCAACCCCTGCCTCGATGACGACAACCCCGCCCGTTGCTCCGGCACAGAAAGTTCCTCAGGCTCCTCCGCCCTCAACAGGCAAGAAAACCCCCTAGCAGGCTGCTGAAAAAGTCCGTCAGCATCGTTCTCACCTCGAAAGCATCCTCAACGTAGCCCCGAGGCTACGCCTCCGGTGCTTTCATCGGCTGCGGCCTTGCTGGCCGGCCTTTTTGAGCAGCCTGCGGGAGTGTTCCATTCTGCGGATTGCGGAAAGGGGAGATCGTCTTTAGCGGCTGATAACGAGAAAGTCGCCCGGTCGAATCGTCTGGCTGGAGAGGCTATTTTTCGTTTTGAGCGTATTGAGCGGGATGCGAAACCGTTTTGACACTTTCCCTAGCGTGTCTCCCACACGAACCTTATACCAACGAGAGGGGCCGGCAGTTGCAAACTGAGCCTTTGCGGGAAGGTGTGGGAACTTGTAGGTCGGGATGCGGTCGAGCAGCTCCTCCACTTTCGCTTTCGTTCCCACCGGCACCTTCAGATGGTAGGTCTCATCGCCGGGAGGTGTCGCGTCACGACGCAGCTCAGGATTTAAGAGCCGAAGTTCTTCATAGGGAATGCCGGTGACATTGGCAATCGCCTGAAAATGGACGGGTCGTGTGATGATCGCTTCATCGAATTGATGCGGCTCGGCAGACTCCTGAGTAAAGCCGTATCGATCGGGGTTCCGTGCGATAATGGTGGCGGCCATAAATCGTGGCACGTATTCCTTCGTCTCTCGCCGAATCAATCGTGTTTTCGAAATCTCGGAAAAGCTTTCGGCCTGGGCCTTGTGGAGGGCTCGCATCACCTTGCCTTCTCCAGCATTGTAGGCAGCCATCGCAAGCGGCCAGGCGCCGAAGAGGTCGTATAGATCGCGGAGGTAGCGTGCCGCAGCTACCGTTGACTTGATGGGATCCCGGCGTTCATCGACATATGAGTCCACGCGGAGCCCATAGACCTTGGCCGTGCCTTTCATGAACTGCCAGGGACCCGTGGCTTTGGCTCGTGAGTATGCGTAGGTGTTGAATCCGCTTTCCACCAGGGAGAGGTAGACCAGATCGCTGGGAAGATGAAATTCCGTGAAGATCGTCTCGACAAGGGGCCGATAGCGGCTAAGTCGCAGGAGCCATTGTCCGAAGCGATCGTGGATGAACGTATTGAAGTAGCGAATGTGGGCCTGAACCGAAGGGTCCATGACAATTGGAACATTGTAGTTCGCATACTCCGTCTGATCTGCGGCATTTCTGGAAGGGTCTTGTGCCTGAGTCATTTCAGCCGGAGGGTTCAAGGCGTCTGAAAACCGTGCGGTCGCCGGCGAGTTTCTCGCTGGATTCAGCTGTAAGAGGTCTTCAGCTCTTGGAACGCTACTAGATGTGTCCGTGCGACGGTTTATGGCTTCCGGTGGCGGACCTTCAGTATCGACCGGGACTAGATTTGCGTCTGGGTCGTCTTCCGCCGCGGTGTTCTCATCCACAAGCGTAGCGGGGTCAACCGTAATGGGCTCGGAAGGAGTTGCAGCCTGCACCGATATAGTGGGAGCGGAGAGGCTCACCCACATTCCGAGGGCGAGCGCTATCGGGAGAACGGCCTGTCCTGACCTGAGAGGCGCTACCCAAGCGTGGCGGCGATTAGTCTGGTGTGGGAGGTGTGTCATATTCTATGAGGCTAGACTATCGATGGACTGCGTTCGTGTCAAGGAGTTGCAAAGAGATTGATGCCCCTTCTTTGATAACACAGGGGTGGGTGGTCCAACGTTGATACAAAATTGCAAGTGGAAATCAGTCGGCATCGAAAGGTCCCGACAGTCTGAAAACGCGCGCTTCCACACGAGGTCTTGCCTTGACAGATTTTGAGAGGCAATGGTATCGTCCCACCTCCCTGCGCAAGATTGTTTCACGTTTCATCCGGCTTAGGAGGATCAGTCGATGCTGAAGCGGTATTTGCTGGCTCCCGGTCCGACGCCCGTGCCCCCCGAAGTGCTGCTGGCCATGGCTCGGCCCATGACCCATCACCGTGCTCCTGAGTTCGATAAGCTCTTCGCGGAAGTCCGAGAGGGACTCAAGTGGTTGTACCAAACGAAAAACAATGTGCTGATTCTGGCGGCTTCCGGAACCGGAGGCATGGAAGGCGCGGTCTCTAACTTTCTCTCGCCCGGCGACAAGGCCCTCACCATTAATGGGGGGAAGTTTGGGGAGAGGTGGACCAAGCTCTGTAAGACGTTCGGCGCCGAGGTAACCGAAATCAAGGTGGAATGGGGGCGAGCCGTCGATCCCCAAGTGGTGGCCGATGCGCTGAAAAAGAATCCGGGAATCAAAGCGGTCTATGTGCAGGCGAGTGAGACTTCTACCGGTGTAGCACACGACGTCAAGGCACTTGCGGAGATCGTGAAGCCCTATGGCGAAACCATTCTTGTGGTGGATGCGATTACCGCCCTCGGAGTGTTCGACATCAAGACTGATGAGTGGGGGATCGATGTCGTGATTACGGGGTCGCAAAAGGCGCTGATGCTTCCGCCAGGCCTTGCCTTTGTGAGCGTGAGCGATAAAGCCTGGCAGTTGGCAGAGAAAGCGAAGAACACGGCGTTCTATTTCAATTTTAAGAAAGAGCAGGAGAATCAGCTAAAAAATCAGACGGCCTATACGCCGGCCGTGTCCCTCATTGTCGGCTTGCAGGAAGTGTTGAAGATGATGCGGGCCGAAGGGCTCGAAGGGTTGTTTGGACGTCAAGCCATGCTCGCAAAGGCCATGCGTGAAGGGATGCAAGGCGCCGGGCTTGCGCTGTTTCCCAAAGAATCCCCCAGCGATGCTCTTACCGCTGTGTTAGCGCCAGAGGGTGTGGATGGGCAGGCTATCTACAAAAACTTGCGTGTCCAATACGGCATGACAGCGGCCGGCGGACAAGACCATTTGAAAGGGAAGATCTTCCGGGTCTCCCACATGGGTTACATGGATCGCTTCGATATCATCATGGCCGTGGCAGCCGTTGAAATGGTGCTCAAAGGGCTGGGACATCCTGTGAAGCTTGGCAGCGGCGTCGCGAAGGCGCAAGAAATTCTCATGGCGTAGGGTTTCATCTCGAAACTCTTACGATAGGGTAGACACAATGGGCATGAAAATCCTCATCAGCGATAGCTTGTCGAAGCAGGGCGTGGAGCTGCTGGAGAAGGCTGGATTCACTGTCGTCGTGAAGTCCAAAATGTCGAAAGAGGAGTTGTTCAAGGAGATTAAGGACGCCGATGGATTGATCGTGCGGTCCGGCACCAAGGTGACGGAGGAACTGATTGCGGCAGCCGAAAAATTGAAAGTCGTCGGGAGGGCCGGGTCAGGGCTCGACAATGTCGATACGCCTGCAGCGACGCGTCGCGGGATCGTAGTGATGAACACGCCTGGCGGCAATACCGTAACGACGGCTGAGCATACGATGTCGATGATCTGGGCAATGAGCCGTCGCATTCCCCAAGCGACCGCGTCTGTAAAGGCCGGCAAGTGGGAAAAAGACAAATTTATGGGCGTCGAACTCTACAATAAGGTGCTCGGCATCGTCGGTGCGGGGCAAATCGGCAGCCACCTCACGAAGCTGGCGCAGGGAATTGGCATGAATGTCGTCGCCTACGATCCCTATTTGTCCGAGGAGCGTGCGCAGAAGATGGGCGTCACCATGATGCCGCTGGATGAACTCTTCAAGCGCGCCGATATCATCTCTGTCCACACACCGTTGACGCCTGAGACCAAGGGCCTCATCAATGCGCAATCGATCTCGACGATGAAGCCGGGGGTCATGATTGTGAATTGCGCCCGAGGCGGGATTATTCATGAGGGCGATCTGTTTGAAGCCTTGAAGGTCAAGCGTGTGGCGGCTGCCGCGTTCGACGTATTTGAAGAAGAGCCGGTGAAAGCGGATCATCCGTTGTTGACGCTGGATAATTTTATCTGTACGCCGCATATCGGAGCCCAGACGACCGAGGCGCAAGAGAATGTGGCCGTCGGCATTGCAGAACAGATCGTCGATTACTTCACCAAGGGCATTGCCCGTGGGGCGGTCAATATTCCGTCTGTTTCTCCGGAGTTACTCCCGAGGCTTCAGCCCTACCTGTCGTTAGCCGAGCAGCTTGGGAAGTTGCAAACGCAGTTGTGCGAAGGCGGGCTTGAGCGGGTGACCGTCGAATACAGCGGAGAGGTG
This sequence comes from Nitrospiraceae bacterium, assembly GCA_039920585.1. GTDB lineage: Bacteria > Nitrospirota > Nitrospiria > Nitrospirales > Nitrospiraceae > Palsa-1315. The sequence continues at coordinate 10,855 of JBDSDL010000144.1, forward strand.
GCAAGTCTGTCAATCGCGCCGCTCACAATCGCCGTGTTGAAGGGATTATTGAACTCAATAATGGAAGCGCCTGTGAACTATGTGAACGCGCCCGTCGTCGCGAAGGAACGTGGGATTGAAGTGAAGGAAGTGAAGAGTTCCCATGCGGGTGATTTTACCAGCTTGATTCGTGTGCGAGTGGAAGCCGGCAAGAAATCGTACCAGGTGGCCGGCACGCTCTTTCACAAGAAAGATCCTCGTGTGGTGGAGATCGATCAATTCAATGTTGAAGTCGTGCCGGAAGGACACATGCTCCTGATCCTCAACATCGACCGCCCAGGGGTGATCGGGATGGTGGGGAAGGTGCTCGGCGATAACCTGATCAACATCGTCCGGATGCAATGCGCGCTCGAAAAGCGGGGCGGGAACGCGATGCTCATCATTGGCTCCGATGCGGTCTTCCCTGACACGGTGCTTGAGACGATCAAATCCAACAAAGACATTCTCTCAGTCAAAGTCGCGGCCCTGTCCTAACCCGCATGACCCATGAACACTTCTGCTGCAATCGCCGATCCGCTGCTACGACGAGCCTTCGGTCGGCTGGCTCGCCCCTCGGACCTTCAACGTACTGCACGAGTACGCCTCAGGTTCTCCGGGCTCCGCGCGCCGGTCTCGCGACGAGACTCAGCGATTTCGCGGCGAACTGTCATGAATAATGCGGGTTAACCCCCGCGCGCCATCCATCGGGTCTGCTATGGTCTCCGCTCCTCCGAAGCCCCGCCCTTCTTCGGGGCACACCCCGTCGTCCAGAGAGCGCTCGCTTGTCCCGGTGGGCATGGCGACAATTCTTCCTCACGCGGCGAAACAGGTTCGCCGTCTTGAAGAACAGTTGCTCGCTCAAGTCAACCGGTGGGGCTACGATGAGATCATTCTCCCCACGTTCGAGTATCTCGACGTCTTGGCTCCGGGGCTTGAGCCTGAACTGATCGAGCACTGCTATCAATTCGTCGATCGTACGACGGGGCGGACACTGCTGCTTCGTCCGGATGCTACGGCGCAGATCGCCAGGACGGTCGCAATGGGGCTCACAGGCGCGACGCTGCCGTTGCGGCTCTCCTATCGAACGTCTGTGTTCCGCTATGAGCAGGAGCACGCCGGGCGCGGTCGAGAAATTTTTCAGGTTGGAGCCGAGCTCATTGGGCTAGACGATGTCACAAGCGACAGCGAAGTGATCGGTTTGATGATCGAGTGTCTCCGCACGGTCGGTCTGCAGTCGTTTAAAGTGTCTCTTGGACATGTGGGTTTTATTAAGAGGCTCTTGATGCGATCTGGACTATCTGCGCAGGGGCAGAAATTGGCTGAGCAGGCAGCGGCGCGAAAGGATCTGCCAAGACTCGAAGAGATTCTAGCCAGCGAGCGTATCTCCAAAACGACGGCGCGCGCCATTCGGGAAGCGCCTGAGCTGTACGGTCAAGAGGAAGTGCTGGCACGCGGCCGGGTCCTCGCGACCGGCGATCCGGCATTGATTGCTCCGCTCGAACGGCTTGCCCAGGTGTATCAATTGCTTTGTGCGGCAGGCCACCGGGAATCGCTGCTTCTGGATCTGGGAGAATTTCGCGGATTCGACTATTATGACGGTGTCGTGTTTGACGTGTTTGCCGAAGGGATGGGGGCGGAGTTGGGCGGCGGTGGACGGTACGATCACTTGATTGGCCGATTTGGCAGGCCATTGCCTTCAACCGGCTTCGGTTTGGATGTCGATCGGCTCTTCCGCACCGTAGAATTCCCTGAGGAAGGATCGGTCTCGGCGCGAGTGGATTATTTGGTCGCCGCCCCGCCCCGGGCTACTCATAGACTGGCCACGGTTGTGGCCCAGTTGCGTCGGACTCACTCCCGAGTGGTGCAGCAGACGCTGAAGGGGAGCGATGCTGCGCTAGTGACTGGCGCAGTGGCGGCGGGGTTGGCCCAGCAGGCAGCATCCGTGGTGGTGGTCGGTGCGCCAGGAACAAGTCATGACGAGGTGCTGGTGGTCGAATCCCTCGCGGCTCATAGGCAGGGTGGTCGAGCCGGCAATCTGAGCCGTCCTTCGAAGAAGATGGGGATTGCCGACCTGATGGTAGCGGCTCGCCGGTCTCGGCGGCAGATCAAGGAACGGTCATGAAGTCCATGTCAGCCACCGATCTGTCTCAGCCAAAACTACCGCCTCAGAATCTGGAGGCGGAGCAATCGGTTCTCGGCGCAGTCCTTCTCGACAATAGCGCGATGGCCAAAGCGATGGAATTGCTGGTCGAAGAGAACTTCTACCGGACGTCGCATCGGAAGATCTATCGGGCGATGCTGGAATTGTCTGACGTCGGAGAAGTGATCGATCAGATTACGTTGACGGAACGGTTGAAGGCACAGGGAGAAATCGAGGCCATCGGGGGAGCGGCCTATTTAGCAGAACTCGTGCAGAGCGTGGCCAGTTCCGCCAATATTCGCTACCACTGCAAGATCGTTCGGGACAAAGCGTTGCTGCGAGAGCTGATCCATACCTCCACCGAAGTCCTCACGCGCGGGTACGAAGGCAGCTCTTCCGTCGACGATCTGCTCGATTTCGCGGAGAGGTCTGTGTTCGGTATCGTCCAGGGGAAACTGGACCGGTCGTTCACCCCCATTGATGCGATCATTAAGGAAAGTCTTGAGCTCGTCGACAAACTATCAAAGCGAAAAGAACACATCACGGGTGTTCCCACAGGCTTTTACGATCTTGACGACATCACGGCGGGTCTCCAACCGTCTGATCTTGTGGTGATCGCAGGGCGGCCCAGCATGGGGAAGACCAGCCTGGCTTTGGGGATGGCAGCCCATGCGGCCATTCATGCAGGCACCGTCGTTGGGATTTTCAGTCTAGAAATGTCGAAGCCGCAGATTGTCCTGCGTATGTTGAGTTCGGAAGCGCGAGTCGATTCGCATGGTCTCCGAACCGGTAAGCTTCAGAAAGAGGACTGGTGGCGTCTTGCGGAAGCCGCAGGCCGGCTGGAGCAGGCGCCGATTTTTATCGACGATACCGGCGGCATCACCGTCCAGCAAATGCGAGGGAAGGCGCGCCGATTGAAAGCCGAACGAGGGTTGGATCTCTTGATTGTCGATTATCTCCAGCTGATGCAGGGGCGAAGCGATTCGGAATCCCGTCAGCAGGAAATCTCCGATATTTCTCGCTCGCTGAAGGCTTTGGCCAAGGAGCTCAACGTGCCGGTTGTCGCGCTGTCGCAACTCAGCCGTGCGGTGGAAGCCCGGAAGCCGCCGATTCCGATGCTGGCGGATCTTCGCGAAAGTGGCGCCATAGAACAGGATGCCGACGTCGTCATGTTCATCTACCGTGAGGATGTGTATGACCAGAATTCCGAACGGAAGGGCATTGCCGATATTCTCGTGAGTAAACATCGCAACGGCCCGATCGGGAGAAAGGAACTCTTCTTCCACGACCGCTTTGCGAAGTTCGAGAGCCTCGACAATCGAGAAGTCGTTTGACCCTGTGTCAGCCCACTCGTATAATCTTTCTGAGCTACTCAGGCTTCAGCCATCAGTCTATCCACCTGCGTCGCTATCCTACAATCCACCGAGAGGTATCGTGCGAGTGTCCACGACAAGCTTCATGCCGAGCCGAATAGCGAATAGCCGAGGTCTTACTGTGTTCCTTTGCGTGACCTGCGTGCTGGTCTCCCTAATGGTGGTAGCCTGCGCCGCCGCACCGCAGATGCCCGACAACAAGATGGCTGCCCCTTCCGGCACGACCAAGACTATGCCCCAGATTCATCCCCCCGATGCTGCCGCGTCCTATCATTTCATGCTGGGTTACCAAGCCGAGCTTGCGCAGGACATGGATCGTGCGACTCGAGAATATCAGGCCGCGTTGAAGGCGGATCCGGCGTCCCAATCTGTGAAGGCCCGGCTGGCCGGTCTTTATTTTTCGCTGGGCGATATGCCTAATGCCTTACTCTATGCGGACCAAGCGGCAGAGGGATCGAGCCTGGACGGTAAGCTGCTCACGCAGATGGCAGGTATTGTAGCCAGTGCGGGGCAAGGGGAGCGTGCGGTGAAACTGTTGAATCGCGCGATCGAAATCGATCAGACATCTGGCGATTCCTATTTTACGAAGGGACTGTTGCTCTTGAATCTGAAGCGGCAGCCCGAGGCGGAACAGGCCGTTCGAGCCGGCTTGGAGCGGGCTCCACAATCTGCCGTCGGCCATTATCACCTGGGGCGCATACTCCTCGATGCGGGGAAATGGGAAGAGGCTGCGGCAAGTTTAGAGCGGGCGATTGCGGTCAATGCCTCATTTGAACCAGCCTATCTTGCGCTCGCCTCAATCTATGAGTCACGGCAGGCCCAGGATCAAGCGGTCGTCGTGCTACGGAAGTATCTCCAGACGGTGAACCCTCGAAGCCGGGACATCCGGCACCAGTTGGTTCGGCTCTATGTGGCCACGAAAGACTATCAGGGTGCCAGGAAGGAGTTGAATGATTTGCTGGAGGAGGACCCTTCGGACCTCGATGCCCAGCTTCGACTGGCGCTCCTGTACGGGGAAGAGAAGGAATATCCCAAGGCCATCGACCAACTGATCACGATTCTCAAGGCGCGCCCGACGGAGCTCAAAATCAGAGATTACCTTGGATATCTCTATGAGGAAACCAAGGATACGAAGCAGGCGATCGAGACCTATACGTTTAACGTGCAACTTGAGCCGTCCTTCTTCGAAGGGCATCTGCATCTCGGTATCTTGTTCTATCGATTGAAGCAATTTCCTGAGGCCATCACGCACTTGACCAAAGCCCTGACGATTAATCCAAAACAGCCCGAAGCCCACATTGTGCTGGGATTGACCTATGTGCAGAAGGACCAGTTCGACGATGCGGCAAGGACTTTGGAGGAAGGCATCAGCCAGAACCCCAAGAGCGCCGATTTGCACTTCAATCTTGGCACGGTCTACGACAAGCTCAATCGATTCGATGACGTCGTGCGCGCCATGGAGACTGCGATCAAGCTCGACCCTCATCATGCCGATGCGCTCAACTATCTGGGGTATAGCTACGCAGAACGGGGGGTCAAGATCGACCAAGCCCTTTCTTTGACCAGGCGGGCCGTCGCACTCAAGCCGAACAATGGGTACTATATCGACAGCCTCGCCTGGGCCTTGTTTAAGTCCGGCTCGTTCACCGAGGCCTTAACGGAGATGCAGCGCGCGGTTGCGCTCGCCGGGGATGACCCGGTGCTCTTTGAGCATCTCGGGGATATTTATGCCAAACAACGAAACTTTTCAGACGCTCGCGAGTCCTGGCTCCATGCGCTGGAGCTTGACCCATCCAATAGCAAGCTGATGGACCGATTCCGTGAACTGGGGATGGGCGACCCGACGCAGGAAGAACGTATCCAACAGGCCAAACGCCGTGTATCCGAGAAGATAAACGCTCAGTAACCTTCCCCCCCGCCCCCTAACAGTAGTCCGGATTTTACCCGTTTTATCCTCTCTCTTAACAGTGATCTCGCCCTCAGCCTTCAGCCTGGGTAAACTTTTCGGCATCTGACAAGCTGATTCGGTCCAGTCTTATCACGCTAAGTAATTGTTTTAACATATTATTTTTATCATGCAGATGAGGAAGCCACAGGATCTCCCTCCTCCGTTAAGAAGAGAATGTGGGGGATAGCCGGCCTCGTACAGTGGACGACAAATATTGGCAGACCAGCGCAAAAGCGGGAGAGATGACCCTTAACCGCTGTCTACTACACAGCGGCTGGCAATCATAACTCTTTGATATTCCATGTGACTCAATCTTTCATGGCCTTGCCATATACCGGGCATCGAACCTGCTAGAGGGGTAGGTAACAGAAATCGGATGCGAGTTCCGATGAGAAAAAAGCAAGGGTGTGAAGGGGCGTCAGTGAACCATCAACAAGGAGGCGGTACGATGTTGAAGCAGTTGAAGCAGCTAAAGGGGCAAAAGGGTTTTACCCTCATTGAGTTGATGATCGTCGTGGCGATCATCGGGATCTTGGCGGCCATCGCCATCCCGAACTTCCTGCAGTATCAGATGAAGTCGCGCCAGTCCGAGGCGAAGACAAACCTCCAGGCGATCAAAACCTCTGAAGTCTCCTTTCAGGCGGAGAGAGGTTGTTACATTGGCGTTGTTGCGGAGGTTGGTCAGGTTGCACCTACGGGCGTCAAATCAATTCCCTATCTCTGGGGTGCTGGAACGGCACCAACTGCTCCCGGTGCTCTCTGGTGTGCTGGGGCACCTGCGGTGGGTGTGTTTGGAGGCACATTCGCCGATCTTGGTTTTAAGGCAACTGGTAATGTGAATTACTATTATGTAGTAGATTCAACGGTGGCTCCGGTCTTGGGGATTGGAACTGGGTATACGGTGGCCACTTCTTGTCCTCTAGCCATTGCGCAGACGACTGGTGGTGTCGCAGTTGCTGTGCAAAACAACTTTATTGCGAGTGCTAAAGCCAACTTGGATGGTGATGGCGTTGCGGGCATTTCAACCTGGGATGCCACGGTTGACCATGGCGCTAACGATTGTACAGTCGGTGTCTACTAGGCCGGTGTAGGTAAGGTCACGAGGTCCCGGCAGCCATTCGGTTGCCGGGACCGTCCCATTTACTCATCCTGCCAGTCGGTCTCTCATGGCGGTCTCAACCTTCATCCATCATCGCAGCGCATCGATTGTGAATCAGTTTCTGCTCGGCATGGGAGGAATCCTCTTGCTGGCTTGTGTTGGCTTGCTGCAAAGGGAACTCGATCTGCGGCAGGATCGGACCGTCGTCCAGATCGAAGGTTTCGCGCAGCTTCCTAAGGGCGAATACCTGAAACCAGCCTTGCTCGGCTATCATCACTTAGGTGCTGATATTCTCTGGCTCAGGCTCATTCAAGTTATCGGGAACAAACGAAATAGTGCAGACGAATATGAGTGGATGTATCACGCCTTAGATGTGATCACCACGCTCGATCCTCAGTATGCCTACGCCTACTATGCCGGCGGCGTCATTCTCGGCGATCTCGCCAACCGCCCGGACTTGAGCATCCGGTTGCTTGAAAGGGGTGTTAGCGCGAATCCCGATGTCTGGAACATTCCCTTTCTTCTTGGGTACAACTATTATTTTCTGCTCGGTGATCCAGCCAAAGGGGCAGAATACATAATGGAAGCGGCTCGCAGGCCGGACGGCCCATCCTACCTCCCAGGGCTTGCCACTCGCATGGCGGCAGAGGCAGGGAGTCCGGACACGGCTCTGGTATTTCTCGAAGCCCGTTTGCGGGAGACGCAAGATCCTGAGATGCGAGAAATCTTGGCGGATCGGATGAAAGAAGTTATCATTGAACGGGATGTTCTTATGCTGGAGCGCACAGTGGAAACCTATCGGATGCAACGCGGGACTCTTCCTGTCAGACTCACGGATCTCGTAGAGGCGGGAACCCTTCCGATGCTGCCACAGGAACCGTTCGGAGGAGGCTATCGGTTGGACACCAAGACTGGCTCGGTTTCCAGCTCGACTCATCCGGAACGACTGCGTACATTTTTCAAACGTCATATACCGCCTAGCTACAGTTTCCCCAAGATAGAGCCTTCCTATAGTTTCCCGAGAACATGGGAATGAGCCATGACGCCTAATTCCAATCTCGTGGTCCAGACTGAGCAACTCTCCAAGGTCTTTCGTGTGGGGTTCTGGGGCAAGCGAGTGACCGCGGTGGAAGGCCTCAACCTCGAAGTTCGATCTGGGGAAGTGTTCGGTTTTCTCGGGCCGAACGGCGCAGGGAAAACCACGACCCTCAAGATCTTGATGGGTCTCATCTATCCGACGAGCGGGCACGCGCGGTTATTTGGCCGTGAACTGGGCGATCCGCAGACCAAGGCCAGGCTGGGATTTCTTCCCGAATCGCCCTACTTTTACGACTACCTCACGAGCCGGGAGTTTCTTGGGTTCTACGGGCATTTGTTCGGGCTATGGGGCGCTGTTCTGGATAAGCGAATCGACGAACTCTTGGAGCTGGTCGGCATGACGCATGCGAAGGATCTCCAGCTCAGGAAGTTCTCAAAAGGCATGTTGCAGCGGGTGGGGGTCGCCCAAGCCTTGATTAACGATCCGGAGTTGGTGGTGTTGGACGAACCCATGTCGGGACTGGACCCCATCGGACGGAAAGAAGTGCGAGATCTGATCTTGCGTCTCAAAGAGTCTGGGAAGACGGTCTTGTTCAGCTCTCACATCTTGCACGATGCCGAGGTGTTGTGCGATCGGGTCGCGATGATTCTGAAAGGACGTCTCGTGGCCTGTGGGCGAGTGACCGACTTGCTGGATCAAGGAGCCAGTCATCCAGTGGAACTGATCGTGGATCGTCTGACTCCCGAAGGGTTGGACCATTTACGCCCGCTTACTGACAAAGTGGTCATGCAAGGAGATCGGATGCTGGTGGTGTTGAAGAGCCAGCAACAAGTGGGGGATGCGCTGGAAATTATCCGCGCGGCGAAGGCTTGTCTGGTGTCGCTGAATCCTCAGAAGGGGTCGCTGGAGGATCTCTTCATTCGGGAGGTTGAAGAGCATCGGAGTCCACCGGAGAAGCGCGCATGAAAATCCTGTCGATCGGGCTGAATACATTTCGGGAAAACTTGCGAGATAAGCTGCTCTACAATCTGCTGGTCTTTGCGCTGCTCATGATCGGCAGTTCTGTGATTCTGTCACGGTTAACCTTGGGAGAATTCCACCGTCTCATTCTGGATGTTGGGCTAGGGAGCATCAGTTTCTTCGGGGTCTTGATTGCCATTTTTGTCGGGATCGGGCTGGTGAGCAAGGAGATCGAGAAGAAGACCATCTACACGATTGTGTCCAAGCCGGTGGCGCGATACCAATTTCTGCTCGGAAAGTATCTGGGCCTCACGATCACCCTGTTCGTCAATACGGTAGTTATGGCGCTGGGATTATTGGTGGTGCTCTATGCTCAAGATGTTCCCATCGAAGGGATGCTCTTCAAGGCGCTAGCGCTGATTTTCGTCGAGTTCATGGTGGTCACGGCGGTTGCCCTGCTGTTTTCCACGTTTACCAGTGCCACCTTAAGTGCCATCTTTACGCTGGCGATGTATGTGATTGGGCACCTCACGGCTGACCTAAAAACGTTCGGGGCGAAGATGGACGATCTCAGCCGGGGAATCTTGGATGGGATCTATTACCTCTTACCCAACCTCGAGCGTTTCAACCTGAAGGGTCATGTCGTCCATCACCTGGAAGTCAGCGGTTCAGACCTGATGTTGATTGTCGCCTACGGAGCGACGTATACGGCAGTGCTCCTCTTCACAGCCAGTCTTATTTTTCATCGTCGAGATTTCCGCTAACCCCGCGAGCAGGATGCTCAAAAAGGTCGTCCAGCAAGGCCGCAGCGAGCGAAGAGGCGAGGCGTACGCTTCGGTACGTTGAGCCTCTGAGCGAAGTGAGAACGCCGCTGGCGGACTTTTTCAGCATCCTGCTGATTCTCCACTTGCATTATGCCTATGAGCCAGGTATTGAAGGGAGTGTCACGACTGCTCTCTGTGCGTCGTTCGAGTATTGAGATTCATATTGGAGGTCTGCTTCGATGAATGTGCCGTTGCTTGATCTGAAAGCTCAGTTCCTGCCCCTTCGTGCGGAGATCATGGCGGAGGTCCAGACTGTCTGCGACGAGCAGGGATTTATCTTGGGGCCACGCGTCGTGGCGTTCGAGGAATCCGTTGCCCGCTACATCGGCTCGCGCTACGCGGTCGGTTGCGCTTCCGGGAGCGATGCATTGCTGCTTTCCCTCATGGCCATGGGAGTGAAGGCCGGCGATGAGGTCATCACTATCCCGTTTACGTTTTTTGCCACGGTGAGCGCGATCTCACGATTGGGCGCGAAGCCGGTGTTAGTGGATGTTCAGCCTGAGACGTTTAATATCGATCCATTCCAAATTGAGAAAGCGGTCACTCCTCGCACAAAAGCCATCATTCCCGTGCACCTCTTTGGCCAATGTGCAGACATGGGTGCGATCAACGAGATTGCAAAGCGGAAGAAGATTTATGTTATTGAGGATGCATGCCAAGCCATTGGGGCTGCACAACAAGAGAAACGCGCCGGGGTACTCGGAGACACCGGGTGCTTTAGTTTTTTCCCCAGTAAAAACTTGGGCGGATTTGGAGATGGGGGACTCATCACGACCGACGACAAAGCTCTTGCTGACTCCATGGCAATGCTCCGTGTTCACGGGAGTCAAGTCCGCTATCTGCACGAGGCGGTGGGGATCAATAGCCGATTGGACTCGCTTCAGGCTGCCGTGCTCCAAGTTAAATTACAGTATCTTGACCAGTGGACCGAGGGGAGGCGTCGGAATGCCGAACGGTATCGGCAGTTGTTCGCACAGGCGAAGCTCGCGAACCGCGTGACGCTGCCACCAACGGTTCCCGGCAATTTCCATGTCTATAACCAATTCACTGTCCGAGCGCCGAAGCGCGATGAGTTGCGCGCCTTTCTCAAAGAAAAAAGTGTCGGCACGGAAGTGTACTATCCGCTCCCGATGCATCTCCAAAACTGCTTTCGCGACTTAGGGTATCAGAAAGGGGCCTTTCCTGTGTCAGAACAGGCGGCTGAAGAGGTATTGTCCCTCCCGATCTACGCTGAGTTGACGGAACCACAGCAGTCTTACGTCGTCGAGATGATTGCAGAGTTTTACAAACGCGGTTAGCTCTGTTCACATTATGCCTCTGGTTCCAGCGAGGCTCTCGCCCCCGGCAACCCCCCAGTCCATGCCCGCGCTCCGTTGTATAGTGAATACACAGTTAACGCTCGGATGAACGTGACGGATGTTTGACGTCAGACGAAGGAGGCCGTGATGAGATGGATGGTCCTATTCGCACTGTCCGTGGTGTGGAGCACGGCGGCCTCCGGCAAGGAATTATCCCCTCGTGAAATTTACGAACAAGCCTCTCCAGCCGTTGTGATGGTGATGGGGCATGCAGACGGTAGGGGGAAGGGGAGTGGTGGAACCGGTTCGATTATTCAGTCGGACGGATTCGTCCTCACGAATGCTCATGTTGTGATCGAGGAACAAACCGGGAAACCCTTCGCCCGTCTGTCCGTGTTCCTCAAGCCGGCCCGAGTCACGGGAGAGTCGAAGAGCGATCTCTCCCGGATGGTCCGAGCCAAGATCGTAGCCTATTCACAGCCATTGGATCTTGCCTTGTTGAAGCTCGATGGCGTGGCCGAAGTGCTGCCTATCGTCGATGTGAGTGAATCGGGGCGGGCTAGGATTGGGGATCGAGTGGTGGCCATCGGTCATCCGGAACAAGGTGGACTGTGGACATTGACGACTGGAGTGATCAGCGCCGAAGTCGATAACTTCAATGGGGTCAAGGGCAAACACGTGTTTCAAACAGAGACGGGTTTGAACCGTGGGAATTCTGGCGGGCCACTCTTAGATGGAGAGGGGCGAATGATCGGTGTCAATACGGCGATTGTTCGTGTTGCTTCGGATGGCCTTCCGATCACGAGCATCAGCTTCTCACTCAAGTCGAGCGTCGCCACACAATGGTTGCGGGAACAAGGCGTGGGGGCACGAGCTGGACGGGGGACGCTGCTGCCCACTGGACAAGTGCAGCCTGCGACCGACCAACCGCTGGCCCCGTCAGTTCGGCCCCAAGCCAAATCAGTCCACCCCCCTCAGTCTGATCTGCAACTCAAGCAGACGGTGAAGCCGGAGGTGGTTCAGCCGGTTCCGGCTCGTCCATACAATTTCGATGAGTTGATCAGCGATCGTGCGAAGGCGGAAGCTGACCTCGATAGCCTGATGTCGGAAATGCGTGGACGGATGAAGGGGCGATAGAATCGAGGTACCTACTCCGGTGTTTAGGCTGAAGACCGAAGGCTGAAGACTAAAAGCCTTCAGCCTATCTACCTGAGTAGTTACGTTTCTTCTAGCATCCGACTATGTCGTAATGGCCCCTTCCGAAGCCGACGAGACGTGCCGCGCGTACTTGCCCATTACGCCGGAGGTGTAGCGGGGTAACGGCTGTTTGACCTTCTTGAGCCGGGCCTTGATCTCATTCTGCGAGAGTTCCACGCTCAGCGTCCGTTTAGCGATATCAAAAACAATCATGTCGCCGTTCTTCACAGCGCCGATCGGGCCGCCCTTGATGGCTTCCGGCGCGACATGGCCGGCCATCAGTCCATGGGTGGCGCCGGAGAAGCGGCCGTCGGTGAGCAGCGCGACGGAGTCGCCCAGGCCTGCACCGACGATAGCCGCGGTTACACCGAGCATCTCTCTCATGCCGGGTCCGCCGGAGGGGCCTTCATACCGAATCACCACGATATCGCCTGCTTTGATTTGACGGGATTGCACGGCGACAAAGGCATCCTCTTCCCGATCGTACACTTTTGCCGGGCCACGGAACGTCATGATCGAGTGTCCTGCCACCTTCACGACGCAGCCTTCTGGAGCCAGATTGCCGCGTAGAATCACCAGTCCGCCGGTCTGCTTGATCGGATTTGACAGGGGTCTGAGGACTTGCTGTTCAGGTGTTTCCTTCGCATTTTTCGCTTCCTCCCCAATCGTCCGACCGGTCACGGTGGGTTGAGCCGCATGCAACAGGCCTGCATCGAGTAGGCGTTTCGCGACCAACGTGGTTCCTCCAGCTGCATAAAGATCAGACGCTGTAAATCGTCCACCTGGTTTCAGATCGGCGAGCAATGGCACCTTCCGATTGATCTTGTCGAAGTCGTCGATGTTCAGCTTGATGTTGGCTTCACGCGCGATGGCGAGCAGATGCAGTACTGCGTTCGTCGATCCTCCCGTTGTCGCAACTGCAGCAATGGCATTTTCCAGCGATTTTCGCGTGATGATCTGGCGGGGCCGCAGGTCGCGCTTCAGCAGGTCCATGACCATCTTTCCACACTCGAAGGCCACGTCGTCCTTCTTCTGATCCATAGCCGGCACTCCGTTCCGTCCCATCGGCGAAATGCCGAGGAACTCGAACGCGATGGCCATGGTATTGGCCGTGAACTGGCCCCCACAGGCGCCTGGGCCTGGGCAGGCATGGTCTTCGAGGTCTTTGAGTTCAGCATCAGTCATCTTGCCGGCCGCATGTTTCCCGACCGCCTCGAATACATCTTGAATGGTCACGTCGTGGCCTTGGAACTGCCCCGGCATGATCGAGCCGCCGTAAAGCATCACCGACGGGAGGTTCAGGCGAGCGAGGGCCATCACGGTGCCGGGAATGGTCTTGTCGCATCCGGACAATGCCACCACGCCGTCAAACAAGTGTCCACGAGCCACGAGTTCGATCGAGTCGGCAATCACTTCTCGGCTGATCAACGACGCCTTCATCCCCTCGGTGCCCATCGAAATGCCATCCGACACCGCGATGGTGTTGTACTCGATGGGAGTGCCGCCCGCGGCTCGAATGCCGGCTTTCACGCGTTCCGACAATCGGCGCAGGTGGAAGTTGCAGGGCATGACTTCTATCCAGGTATTGGCGACGCCTATGATCGGGCGAGACAAGTCCTCGTCGGTGAATCCAACGGCTTTCAACATCGCGCGAGCCGGCGCTCGATCAGGGCCGGCAAGCAAACCGTGGCTCATGAGTTTCAGCTCTTTCGGCATGCCATCTCCCAGACCTTCGTTCTCAGTCGTTCGAACCCCTCAACGTACCCTACCCCGTTCTTGGCTTGCATTACTGCACGTATGTGCCTGATGGAGGTGTCGGCGGTGCAGCGTTGCCACCCATATGTGGATTGCCTTTCATCGCACCGCCATGCGGATTGCCGTAACCCTTACCGGCATCCTTGTGCTGCTGCATCACTTTGTCATGCTCGCTCTTTTCCTTGGCGCGCTGTTCCGGAGTCAGCAGGGCGTACACATCGCGCCGGGCCTTGATGGAGGCCATGCGTAAGCCGACTTGAAGGTCTGCGCTCTGTTTCAGCTTGGCTTCGACTGCTCCCAGATCGGACTTGTCTTCCTCGGTTAGGGCTTTCAACTCGCGCTCCGCAACCTGGATATCGGCTTCGGTCTTGATACGGGTTTTGTCCAGGTTCAGTTGCATCTCCTTGAGTTTTGTCACTTGCTCTGCGGTGAGCCCGATATCTTTTTCATGTTTGAGGAGATGCCGGATCAGGTGGCCGGTGCTGTTGTGCATCATGCTCGCGCCATGTCCACCCATCGAACTATGCCCGCCTCCTCCGTGTCCTTCCTTGCCATAGCCTGGCTCATTAGCCCAGGCCGTAGACATTCCAACGGTCAGCGCGAATACCGATGCGACGCCTAGCGTCACGATGGCTCGTGTTCCCTGCTTCATACTTGCCTCCTTAGGTTGAACCGAATGAAGACGTCTGACTCCACGATGACGAATGTCCCAGTAATCCCTGCTCGTTCTTCAGCCCATTGAACAGCACATGTATCCGTGTGTGTCAGCAGCAGCCCGACCATGCAGGCCATAATTTTTTCCACAAAGTTTTGGTAGCTTGCCAGATCGATCAACACAACGCAAGTCAACAACACAGCGTGGATGGTTTGTCTGGTTCATCTGGTTTGTTTTGTTTATCTGGTTGATTTGGTTAGTTTCGTTCAGTCAAACAAGCGAAACAGACCACACAAACCAAATAACGGTTTTCTTGCGCTGGAGGATTTTTTCAGTATCTTGTCAGTGAGCGTCAGGGGTGTGATCGGTGTCGAGCATGAGCGAGCAGTTCGGCACGCGGGTCTGGATGTGCAATGGCTCTGAGTTGGTCGTACAGTTTCTGCTCCTCGCCGGTCGATGAGGGAGGCATCACGATCTGAATCGTCAGGAAAAGATCGCCGTGGCCGCCGGCCGCCGCGGGGAGGCCCTTGCCCTTTAGACGAAGCTTACTGTCAGCCCGGCTCCCTGGTGGAACTTTCACCCGAACCGGTTCCATCAATGTGGGGGCCATCACATCGGCGCCCAAGGCTGCTTCCCAGGGAAAGACAGGAAGGGACACATGAATGTCGCTTCCCTGTCGGCGAAAGACGTTGTCCGGAGTGATTACGACGCGCAGATACAAATCACCGGGCTTGCCGCCGTTAGCGCCGGCTTGTCCCTTGCCGGCCACGCGTACTCTTGTTCCATCCTGGACCCCGGCGGGGATTCGGACTTCAATCACATTGGGATGCAGCGTGGCTCCCTGCCCCTGGCAGGTTGGACAGCGGCGTCCGCGAAAGGTTCCGCTCCCATGGCAGGTGGAGCAGGGTTTTGACTCTTGCAAGGTGACGCGCTTCGTCACTCCGGTGAACACCTCGGCCAGCGTCAGCTGCACTTCGGTTTCAAGATCCTCGCCCTGCATGGCAAATCCGCGGCTATTGCTGGCGCCCCCGCGTCCTTTGAACAGATTCTCGAAGAGGTCGGAAAAGCCTTCTCCCCCGAACGAAGTCTCCTGGCCACTCTGCCCACGGGCACCGGCCTGTCGGCGCGCCTGTTCGTAGGCCTCGGCTTGTTCCCAGTTGGCGCCGTATTGATCGTATTTTTTCCGGTTATCCGGATCGCCCAGGACTTCGTGCGCGGCGTTCAACTCCTTGAATTTTTTCTCCATCTCGGATTTCTTGGCGCCGCTGTGCATGTCGGGATGGAATTGGCGCGCGAGGCGGCGATAGGCCTTCTTGATATCATCCGCCGAGGCAGACTTGGTGAGACCGAGCGTTTGGTAGTAGTCGTGTGGAGTTGTAGTCATGGCTAAGGAACTAATGCGGATTCTAACCGTCAATCGTCATTCGTTACAGCTTGAAAGTGGTCACGTTCGAAATCCGCCAGACTCAGCACTCAGAGCCCAGCACTCAGCACTTATTCATGCAGCTTACGGAGTCGATTGAGGCTTTGCAAGGGCGGACAGGTGATCAATAGAAGGAATAGGAAATTCCGGCAAACGGGAGGCCGAAGTTGAGGCCGGAATTCGGTGTGCGTGTCCCACCATTGGAAATGTGAACGAATCGATAGCCGACGTTCAGTGCCCATCGGGGTGTCAGGTACCATGCAGCTCCAGCCCCGCCCCAGACGGCGAAGTTGAACTGCCCCGGCTGCTCCGGCACCTGGCCACCGAGATCTGTCCATAGCGGACCTCCGCCACCTTCGATATAGGGCCGGAGCCGATTGAGGCCGACGACGGCGTATTGCAGTTTCGGTGTGATCCCGACCCCATAGCCGGTCAGCGGTTCGGACATCCCGAGCATCAGCAACTCGGCGCCGAGCGAGACCTGCCCCTGATACCAGTTGGAGCCGATGGGGTCGGTGATCGTTATGGACCAAGATGGCATCACCGCTGTGCCGAAGAGCTTGGAGGATTGGCTGGGCATCACACGAATGGGAAAAAAGGGGCCAACAGCAAGTCCCACAGTCTGTGTACCGATGGTGGCACGAGGAATCGGTGTATCGGCACAAACTATGTGAGGGGGCAAATAGAGCGCGGCTGCCAGCAGCCCGATCCCAATGGTCAGAAGTCGATGGTGTCGAACGCTCACGAGATAGAATGGGCCTTGGCCCGTGCCATCATTTTGCAGTAGGAGCAGACCTCTGCTGTGGTGGGTTGGCTGCACGAGGCGCAGGGGTGGAGGACGGCCCGGTCTTTCTCCGCCATGGTGGTCGCAGTGGGTTGCTTCTTGCTTTGCTTGTCGAGAAAGCCCCAATAGAAGGTCTGCTTCGTGCCCGGCGACTCCGTCTCCAGACGATTCAAGACCTCCTTGTACTGGAGCATCTTGGAGCCCTTGGCCATGGGGCATTCCTCGACGATGTAATCGATTCGGTTCAACACCGCATAGGCCGCCAGTTCTCGTTCCGAGAGCCGGTAGAGGGGCTTCACTTTTTTGGCGAAGCCTGCCACCGAAGCCGGCAACGACGGACCCTGCTTATCCAGATACTCCTCCTGCCAATGCAACACATTACCCAGGAGCCGGGCCGCTTCGTCATCGAGATTGTGGCCCGTAGCCATCACATCGTACTGCTGTTCGATCGCCACGCGATTGAACTGGTAGCGTTTGATGGTTCCACATGTGGAACAGGTTGGGCGATGGATCAGCTGAGCCAGTTCCTTGATCCCCGCACCGGCCTCTTGTTCGACCGTATGGAGGTGCAATGTAGCTCCATGTAAGGCAGCGACCGCCTCGGCGAACTTCGTCACCTTGGCGTGCGATTGCTCAGAGTAGGCCCCGATGCCGAGGTTTACATAGAGTGCGTCGGCGCGATAGCCCATCTTAAGCAGAATGTCCCATAGCGCCAGACTGTCCTTCCCACCCGACACCGCCACAAGAATCCGGTCTTCCTTCCCAAACATCCACTCCGACTTGATCGCCCGCGCAACCTGATCGTGGACGAAGCCATTGAAGCAGCCTTTGCAGAAGGCTGCATTGTGGCGCGGGAGACCGATCACTGCCTTGGTCTTACATTTGGTGCAATTCATTCTTGGCTCGTGAGGCGTGAAACGTGAGGCGTGAAATGTGGGGAACCACCGGAAATAACGGGTCGGATTTCGATCTGATCGCCGTCGTACAGCATCTCGTCTTCGGTGACGAGATCGTCGCCTTTGATTACGAGATGCGCTTCGACGACGAGATTCAATTCGCGCAGGAGGTCTTTGACTTTTTTGGGGCCTTTGACTTCGACGGTTCTGGCTGGATGGCTCAGTTGGACTTGCATGGGGGCATCATAGGCTGGCCAGCAGGCACGAGGCAAGGGGCGACGAGCAAGCAGCGTGCGGGCAAGGCGAAAATCCTTCCACCTCTAGCCCTGAGCCACTCGCCTAGAGTATCGCCTCCCGCAGAAACTTTGCGGACTCTTCGGGTGCCACCGCATTGATGTAGAACCCTGTGCCCCATTCGAAGCCAGCCACTTGGGTCAGTTTCGGAATGATTTCGATGTGCCAGTGATAGAAATCTCCGGTCTTTTCGTGGAGGGGAGAACTATGGAGGATAAAGTTGTAGGCCGGCTTCCCAAGGACCTTGTCCATCCGTCGGAGCGTTTCCGAAAGAATCGGCGCGAGGAATTCGAATTGTGTCTTCTGGCTCTCTTCGAAGTAACCGGCATGGCGTTTAGGGAGAATCCACATTTCAAAAGGAAAGCGTGGGGCAAACGGGCAGACGCAGAGGAACTCGGGATTCTCCGCCACGATTCGATCGCCGTCAGAGAGGTCCTGCCGAATGATATCGCAATAGATGCAGCGCTCTTTCTGAATATAATGAGCCTGGCAGCCATCGATCTCCTCCTGGGCGCTGGTGGGGATGATCGGCAGGGCGATGAGTTGTGAGTGGCTGTGCTCCAGTGTGGCGCCGGCTGGGCCGCCGTGGTTCTTGAAAATAAGGATGTATCGGAACCGCACGTCTTTCTTCAGGTCGATCATGCGATCGCGATAGGCCCAGAGCACGTCCTCGATTCGCTTGACCGGCATGTCGGCCAGGCTATCTTGGTGGTTCGGGGTCTCGATGATGACTTCATGCGCGCCGATCCCATTCATGCGATCGTAGAGGCCCAGGCCTTGGCGGTCGAGGGTGCCTTCGACTTGCAGCGCGGGGAACTTGTTGGGCACGACACGCACGGTCCAGTTCGGGCCGTTGGGTTCCGCTGGCTGTAGCCGGTAGGCCATGATTTCTTTCGGTGTCAGGCGCTCTTGCCCTGGGCAAAATGGGCACAGGGTTACGGCCAAAGGCCGGCGAGCTTGCACGGGAATGAAATCGTGAGGCCGGCCGCTCCGTTCCGTCGTAATAATCACCCATCGACCGACAATCGGATCACGTCGTAAATCGGGCATGCGGTCCTCCGTTAAACGTTAAATGTGAAACGTGAAACGTACACCGTGAGGTGTCAGATGCAGGAAGGCAGTCCTTGCCCCAGCGCTGTTTCGTTTCACGTTTCACCTGTTACCTTTCACGCCCATCACACTCGCCACAGCCCGGCCTCGAACTCAGGTCCCGGTACCGTCAATATGGCCGGATGCTGGTGCGGGTAGCGTGCGACCTCCATGCGGTGTTCCAGCACCAGAATGGCCATGCGGAGTTCTTGCCCAGGTGTGAGCTGTAAGTCTTTCACTGGCACAGACAGTTCGACAATATTCCGATGACAGATTGATTGGTAGGGGCCGATTTCCTGCCAGGCTCCGCTTGCCAGTTTCTGCGAGAGCAGAAACTGGCAAGGTTCCGAAGGTGCGAGTGAAAACGACAGATGATAGAGCTGTTCGGGCGTCTGCAGTTGCCACTCGACTGTGAGCCGTGACTGGCGCGGCTGCGATTGCTCGTCCGGATCGAGCCGGAGATATAGCTGGTCAAGACTCCAGCCAAACTGGATATCCGTCAGCACTCCTTCGGCTTTCCACATTGCGCCGAGCGGCGGCTTGGTCTTGATCCTGCCTGCGCCGCGCCACTCAAAAAAGTCGGTCACGAGTCCATCGATGGACGGGTTCAGCAAAGCGAGCGGCGCCGTTACGAGGTCTGCCTCCGGCATGCCGCGTGGACGACAGAGCGGCTGGTTGAACTGGTCCGGTGGCGTCAGTCCCGCGATGGTCCAGACGTTCCGAAGATGGGTACGGAAGAGACGATCGAACTCGTCGTTGTAGCTGCAATCGAAGTCGTCCCCATACCACCAGAACCAATCGCTGCCTTCGGCGGCATAGAGTTCGTCCCAGGCGGCTTGCGCGCGATCCGAGGGGAGTGTCGAAGAAATTTCGGCGAGACGGGATCGCGTGTGACTCACCATGTCCCATCCCCGATTGTCCTCCTGGTGGCCGATCCAGATTTTATAGTCCTGATTGATCCAGGAGCCAGAATGGAGGTGGCTGACCCGCCGAGTGGCCGGCGCGGCTTCGAGTGCTTGGGAAATTGTCGCGGTGGCGGTGCGAACCCCATCGTGATCGAGCGCACCGGTCGAGCAGGCTTTGTAGAGGAGCGAAAGAAACTGTTCGCCCCCCTCGTAGTAGTGCTCCCATGGATTTTCCCCGTCGAGCACAATCGCGATGGTGACCTGTTCCTGAGGCGCTTCGTGGATGATGTGGCGAAGCCGGCGAAGCACATCTTCGGCAGCCATTTCAGGAGTGGTCTTGTGGTAGACGAATCCAAAGGCATCGGAGATGTCCCGATCGCGAAACAGTATCGTGACGTCTTGGTCCTCCGGCCCAACCCCATAGGGCTGGTAGAGATCGTTGTGGCGTTGCCATGGTTGCTGGGCCGCGTCGAGCGAGCGGGCGAGAATGCCTTCGTCGGTCGCCAGCCAGCGCAGTCCGACCTTTGGCAACATCGGAATCAGTTCTGGACAGACGGAGCCCTCCGACGGCCAAAGGCCCACGGGGGCCCGGCCGAATGTGGCGGTGTGAAACTCGACGGCTCGTTGCAGTTGTGCTTCCGCATCTTCCGGTGCATGGAATCGAGAGGGGAGCGGGAGATCCGGTCTGGCACGACGGGTGAAGTCTGTATCGATGACGAGTGGCAGGATCGGGTGAAAGAAGGGGGTCGTCGTGAGCTCGATCTGTTCCCGCTCCATCAGTCGTCGATAGAGTGGAACGATCTCCCGCACGACGACGAGTTGGAGGGCCAACA
Source organism: Nitrospiraceae bacterium (assembly GCA_039920585.1). GTDB lineage: Bacteria > Nitrospirota > Nitrospiria > Nitrospirales > Nitrospiraceae > Palsa-1315. The sequence goes on from JBDSDL010000144.1 coordinate 31,385, forward strand.
CTTCCTGTTTGTCTTCTTCCGTAAAGCCCTTATTTTTCGCGCGCAGCGCAGCCAGGCGCGGATAGCGATTGACGGTGCCATAGCCGAACCAGGCGAGGTTGTGCCATGTCTGCAAGTCCAGCAAGTCCTGTGTGGAAAACTGCCGCGCAACCCGCTCCAAGTCCTGACCGTAGACATCGGCTCCACGCTTGACGAGCAATTCATGATAGCGCGGGTAGGGGCGCACCATCGTAGCCCAATTGGCAGAGAAAAAATGCCGGATGAGAAAGGCTTTCTCCTCCGAACGAAGATCCGCCGCCGGGCGCTGCGCATATTCCAGAAAGAGGTCGCGCACCGTCCCTGATCCGATTTCTTGCAGCTGTCGCAGGAGTGAGGGCGTAAAGTTGAACGTGGCTTTGATCGAGGGGAATTTCTCCAGTCCATAGGCCATATCGTAGTAGGCCTTGGTGGCATGGAGACGCACCCAAGGCATGCTGGCAGACCCCGCGACTGGGTCCGTGTAATAGGGCTGATGCATGTGCCAGAGAAAACAGATGTGGGCAGTCTTCATAGTCGAATGTTATTGAGGACTTAGAGCCAGTATGTCATATGAGGTAAAGGGCGTGCAATAAATGGAGGAATCTGCATCGTGAGCGATCAAGCGTGGGGGGCAGCATGGACGCGGTCATTGGTCTATTGGGGGCCGGTGGTCGCCTGTGCCGGAATGATTTTTTTCTTGTCGTCCCAGTCGCATCCGGAAGATCAACTGCCATGGTTCTTCCTCAAAGAAGTCAGCGATAAAGTCTTGCACGCGGTGGAGTATGGCGTTTTTGCTCTCCTCTGCTACCGTGCGTTTCGCTGGGGAGCGGGGCCGGTTGTCGCCAGGCAGGCGGTCGTGCTGGCGATCGTGACGGTATCTGTCTTTGGTCTCACGGATGAAGTACATCAATACTTTGTCCCATTCCGCGAATCGAGCTGGCAGGATTGGGTAGCCGATACAGCCGGCGCTGTCATCGGGGTACTAAGCTGGCGGTTCTTCTTGGGTGTCGATCCACATCCCCGTGATTGACACCTCCCCGCAGGGGGACTACCTTGCGCGAAGCGCTTGGCGCTTTCGTAAACGTGTAGCCGGCATGCCAAGCTGCGAATACCATGGACTCTGCTAAGAAGGGTGTGGCGATGGATGGTAAGATACTTCATTCGTATCTGGTTCGACTCGGATTTCCTGGATTCATTGTTGTCGTGGGTCTTTCCTTAGTCGGCTGTCCTCAGCCGATACCCAGGGTCTCGATTCCCGGTTCTGACGCGTCTCCCCCGACTATGGCCTGGCAGACGTACAACATGCAGACAAAGGAGAGCGGATCGATCGTGAAAGATGGCCAGTCAATCGATGTACCGTCCAGCGATCAATACGTGTTGACACTGCTCGTGGAAGATCTCAACAGCGGCGTAAAAGATGTCGTCCTGAGTGGCAACGTCCAGTATGTTTGCCAAAACGGTGGCCAGGTCGAGGACAAGAAGTTCCCCGTCGAAACGCAGGAAACTAAACCGACTCCTGACCAGGAGAACAAAGTGCCGATCAGAGCCTCACTTGTCTATGCCGTGGAGTTCGGCAAGATGGGATGCAAGGAAAACTGGATATTCGGCGGAGGGAAACTGTCCCTGGTGGGAAAGGCGCACAATTTCGTTGGTGGCGCTGAGATGAGGACGCTGTACGTGAATTTGAAAAAGTAACTCGCATGATGAATAAAGCCCTGTCTGTCGAGGGGGTCAATCGTCCATGCTTCTCCACTTCCCTTGGGTGAGCGGCCAAGGCTTTCCTCCATCGCTCTCTTTACCGCTAGGGATTTATAAGTTCCCTTTGAAGGAGAGTCCACCTTACCTGCGTCAAAAACCTCTCTTTGAAATCATAAAGATTCGAGTCGATTTCCCAAACAATTTGAATCTCCTTGGGCCGGTTCAAAAACCAAGCATTCTGAGCCTTACTAATGCATCCATATAGATATGACGTGTCCCCACGAGTCACCCATCCAGCAATTTATCCTCAACAGATCTGTAATGGTCTAGGTCTTAAAGCTAGGTGGAAGTGGAAGGTAGGGGAGAATAGACAAACGCCTGCTGGGATACCCTCTATTGGGCGTGTACAAAGAAACATACTGCTGTTTTGATTTAGCGGCCCCTCAGGTATGTGAACTCGAACGCTTCATCATACGCTGCAACAAGAGGTTGGAGTCTCATAGGCGGTTTCTTCGTCGCATCTCTTCAACGGGTGGATCTGCGGAGTACTTCATCGGGATGTACCTAGATAGCAATCACGGAGTAGAGTTCTCTCCCGATGTATTAGCACAGTTAACTAAGTTGCAGATTCGCCTCTCCTTTGATCTCTACGCAGGATCAGATCAGAAGAGTGGAAAACGAAAAAGACCAGGGAAAACGCAATCAGTATGATTCGGAATTAGTTGTTTATGGAACGGAAGAAGGATGCGTCAAAGCCCCGTAAAATTGAACTTCTTGGGCCTTGAGCTGGAGAGAGGTTTTGCACACTGTGCGTAGAACAACTACATCGGCGGGAATAGGCTGAACGTCGTTTTTAAGGGTCTGCCTTTTGTACGAATAATGCAACTGCTACCATCCTTCCGAGTGAGGAACAATGCACCTTAATTCGATATAGCTAACGGAATCGTGAAGCTGAACCTGCTTCCCTTTCCCACTTCTGATGTAACCCAAATGCGGCCCTTATGGGCCTCAACGATCCACTTGGCTATAAAAAGGCCAAGACCAAGGCCACGCCGGTCGTTCATTTTAAGCTGCGAGAACCGTTCAAATATTCGTGCTTTTGCCTGTTCAGGAATTCCAGGTCCATTGTCGGTTATCGAAATTTCAACCTGACTCTCCTGTTTCCGTACGGATAGGTCAATAGTGCCTCTTTTTGGCGTGAACTTCAGTGAGTTTCCGATCAAGTTGGATAACACTTGAAGAATTCGGTCGTGATCGACGTCGGCAAATATCGGCTCGGGCCCTGTGTGAATGGTCATTGAAAATGACTTACTAGCAACGACAGAGGCAAAGAGGTCCAGGCATTCTTGTAGCAAACTGCGAAGGTCGATCCTTTCAGGCTTAAGAAGGAGCTTGTCATGTGCCATTCGTTCAACATCAAGTAGATCGCTTATCATCCGGTCCATGCCCGCAGCGCTCCGCTCGATTCGCCCGAGACTTTCGAGAACGCTCACAGAATCAATCACATTTTTAGAAAGATCTCTCCGCATCAAATGCGTGCTGATAGAAATAGCGACGAGTGAATTTTGCAGGTCGTGACTCACAATTGCGAGATATTGATCCCTCGTAATCAGGGCCGCTTTCGTGAGGTCATGGGAGGATGCTTCCTCGGCCAGCCGGTCAGAACTGTGCTCGGACTCTACATCGATGCGGTCTCGTTCATCCAGAAGATTGCTGTCCGTTTCTTTACGCTCATGTTCAAGGAGCGCTTCGGCGATCAATCGTTTTTGAATGCGTTCTTGTGTCCGCGCACGATCATTATTCTCTCGTTCGACACGTAGGGCTTTGTCAGACCGTTCGCGCTCCTGAACCAAAACGTTCTCGTCGAATCCTGAGGTTCGAAGACCCGTTACGTCGAGTCGATGTTCCTTATCGAGGGCCGCTTCGGCCCGGTGGCTTTCAAGATCCTTATCGGTGATAAGCCGATTAACACGGATTGTCTCGCTTGCCTTTGCTTCGATCATCTGGCTTTTTCGTTCGAGGTATTCGTCAGTTTTACTCCGCTCATCCTCTAAGCTCTTGTCGGTTTTATCGCGCAGCTCTTGTGAGGAGTTTGTTTCGTTTGTTCCCATTGGTTGAGAGACTCCCTTTTTAGGATGAGGTAGTTTAATAAGACACGGGTTTTCTTAACCTAAGAACGGTCCCCATGTAATACTGCGACAATATGTCCGAGAGAGTCTAGTCCAAAAGAGCTGACTTCCAAGAATTAGATACAGAGGCGCCGTGGACTGACCCCCTAGATTGAGACACGGCGAATTGGCACACTTGGCACACGAAGGGGGGACAGGTGGCCAAGAAACGCGTGGGAAAGTTTCCAAAGGTCTTTCGGCAGATGGCTGTGGACCGACTGGCGCAGTGCGACAACATCGTGGCACTCGCGAAGGAGCTCGGCATCAGTCGACGGCTGTTGTATACGTGGCGCGAGAAACTGGAGTCGCTGTCCAGCGGCGAAGGCCCGCCTGGGACTTCACGAGAGGCCACGCTCCGGAAAGAAGTCAGCCACCTCAAGCGGGTGTTGGCTGAGAAGGTGCTGGAGTCGATTTTTTCAAAGGGGCCTTGCACACCGTCGAGGCGCGACGTCAGCGGAACGGCACAGCTGGCGCGCAGGCATCTACGCCCACATCCGGGACGTGATGTCGAGGCAAGGCGCATTGAGTATCGAGCGGATGTGTGCGCTAGCACAGGTTAGCCGGGCGGGTTTCTATCGGTCGTGGCAGGAGCACCAGCCCATGGAAGAAGACATGGACGTGCGGTCGGCCATTCAAGGGATCGCTGTCGCACATCGGCGTCGGTACGGCTACCGGCGCATCACGGCGGAACTGCGTCGGCGTGGGATGCTGGTCAACCACAAACGGGTGGTGCGGCTCATGCGTGAAGACAACTTGCTCGCCGTGCAACCGCGGGCCTTTGTGGTCACGACCAATTCCGATCATGCGTTAGAGGTCGCACTCAACCTGGCCAGCCGCCTGACACTCACCGGGATGAATCAGCTCTGGGTCGCGGACATCACCTATATTCGCCTGCGCGCGGAGTTCGTCTATCTGGCGGTGCTGCTCGATGCCTATTCCCGCAAGGTCGTAGGCTGGGCGCTGGACCGCACACTGGCGGCCCGGTTGCCGATTGCGGCCCTCACGCATGCCCTCGCGGAGCGGCACCCGCCGCCTGGGTTGGTCCATCATTCCGATCGCGGCGTCCAGTATGCCTCCGAAGCGTACGTGACTCTGCTGCGAGCGCACCACATGCTCCCGAGCATGAGCCGGCCGGCCAACCCCTATGACAACGCCAGTTGTGAGAGCTTCATGAAGACACTCAAGCGGGAAGAGATCTACGCCAACACCTATCGGGATCTCGATCACCTGCGTGCGAACATTGCCGTGTTCATCGAGCAGTACTACAATCGCGTCCGGTTGCATTCGGCGTTGGGCTATCATTCACCGGAAGAGTTCGAGCACGCAGCGAGTTCGACGATCCATGCGACCGGAGCCACCATGCGGTTTTTCAGGCCTCGAGCCCTCGCTCGAGCGGCAGCATCCGCTAGGGATCCGGTTGCAGCAACAGAGGCGGAGTAAGGAGCAATATTCATTGAACCACCAAGTGTGCTCATTCCAAACTGTCTCACCAGAGGGGTTCACCCCAATGCGCTGTGCTAATTTTGTGCTAAAACACAGCCAAAAAAACTTGAGCAAATTGAACAGACTCGACGAGAAAGAAATCTCAGAACGCCTTGTCTATCAAGATAAAAACGGGAAACCAGAGTCAAAACAGGGAGTTCAAGAATACGCTTTAACCAGCTTCATAACCCG
>JBDSDL010000145.1:0-6606 GCA_039920585.1 Nitrospiraceae bacterium
CTTGGTGGGCTTCAAGGCCGCGCTGACCCGCACGATTAACAGCTACGCGAATGCCAACGACTTGCTCAAGAAAGACACCGAATCGCTCACCGGCGACGACGTCCGTGAAGGGCTCACCGCCGTCGTCAGCGTCAAGGTCCGGAATCCTCAGTTCGAAGGACAAACGAAAGCGAAGCTGGGCAATAGCGAGGTGAAGGGAATCGTCGAGGCTGCCGTCAACGATGCACTCGGGACCTATTTCGAAGAGAACCCTCCGGTCGCCCGAAAGGTCATCGGAAAAGCGATCGACGCGGCTCGCGCCCGTGAGGCGGCTCGAAAGGCAAAAGAACTCATCCGGCGCAAGAGCGCGCTCGACGGGGGCTCGTTGCCCGGCAAGCTTGCCGATTGCGCGGAGAAAGACCCGGCCTTGAGCGAGCTGTACATTGTCGAGGGCGATTCGGCCGGCGGCTCCGCCAAGCAGGGACGCGACCGCAAGTTTCAGGCGATCCTGCCTCTCAAGGGCAAGATTCTCAACGTCGAGAAGGCGCGTTTCGACAAAATGCTCTCCAGCGACGAGATCCGAACGTTGATCATGGCGCTCGGCACCGGCATCGGGCGCAAACGCGAAGAGAGCGAAAAGCCCGACAAAGACTCGTTCGACATCAGCAAGGCCCGATACCATAAGATCATCCTCATGACGGACGCCGACGTGGACGGTAGCCACATCCGGACCCTGCTCCTCACCTTCTTCTTCCGGCAGATGCCGGAGCTGCTCGAGCGAGGGTACATCTATATTGCTCAGCCGCCGCTCTTCAAAGTGAAGAAAGGCAAGACGGAACGGTATCTCAAAGATGAAATGGCATTGAACGAGCACCTGGCCGATATCGCGGTCGAGGAAGTCGAAGTGTACATGGAAGGAACCCAAGATTATGTCACGGGGCGCCGGCTCCTGCCCATTCTGAAGAAGCTAATCGCTTTCGAGACCTTGCTCGGCCGGCTCAATAAGAAACCGCACGAGGCCAGCATGGTGCGAGCATTTGTGGATGAGCCGGGGCTCGATCGCGAGCTTCTCAAGGATCCGACGGCTCTCAGGAAGGTTGTGGCCAATGTGAAGAAAACTCTCGCCGTGATCTATCCGAAGCTCACGCCGACATTGGATATCGTTGAGGACGAAGAACATCGATCGAACAAAGTCACCTGCCGGCTGCATGCCAACGGAGCCACTTATCACTTTGATGTGACGCATGAGTTGGTCGGCTCCGCCGAATTCCGCGAGCTGCAGAAGCTCTCACCCGCGGCGATCGGCTTGGGCCGTGCGCCGTACAAGATCAAAACCGATGGTCAGGAGCAGTTTCAGCCAGCGACGGCTGAATTGGTCAAGGCGATTCTCGACAAGGGCAAACACGGGCTTGGCATCCAGCGCTACAAAGGTCTGGGCGAAATGAACCCGAATCAGCTCTGGGAAACGACGATGAATCCGGAAGTCCGGACGCTGTTGAAAGTCAAACTGGAAGACGTGCCGGGCGTCGACGAGATCTTCACGATTCTGATGGGTGACGAGGTCGAGCCCCGACGAAACTTCATCCAAGCCCACGCATTGGAAGTACGCAACCTCGATGTGTAGCTGAGAAGCTGTCAGCTTTCAGCGATCAGCAATGGAATGGGGATATCCGGACAAGGGGTTCACCCGCTACGCGCAAAGATTTTCGAGAGACGAGGGTGACTATTAGTTTTAGACGCAAGATAGCTCTCTCTATTCCCGTTTGCTGATCGCTGACGGCTGAGAGCTGATAGCTACTTGAGGAGACCCATGCCGCCTGATGAAAGACTAGGACAGATCGCCATCGAAGACGAGATGCGCTCGTCGTACCTGAGTTACGCGATGAGTGTCATCGTGGGCCGGGCGCTTCCCGACGTGCGTGACGGCCTCAAGCCGGTCCATCGCCGTATTCTCCACGGCATGAACGAAATGGGTTTGGCGTCGAACCGGGCCTACCGCAAGTCTGCGAAGATCGTCGGCGAGATCATGGGGAACTACCATCCCCACGGGGACAGCGCGATCTACGACACGCTGGTTCGGATGGCGCAACCCTTCAACATGCGGTATATGCTCGTGGACGGGCAGGGCAACTATGGATCGGTCGACGGCGATCCGCCGGCGGCCATGCGCTATACCGAAGCCCGGCTGACCAAGGTCGCTGAGGACATGCTCGCCGATATCGACAAGGAGACGGTCGATTTCGGGCCGAACTACGACGAGTCGCTGGTCGAACCGCTGGTGCTCCCCTCGAAAATCCCGAATCTCCTCGTCAACGGCGCTGGCGGCATCGCGGTGGGTTATGCCACCAACATTCCAACCCACAATCTCGGCGAAGTGATCGAGGCGCTTCTCCTATTCTTGGAGAATCCGGACGTCACGATTGCCCAGCTGATGAAGAAGATTCCAGGCCCCGATTTCCCGACAGCCGGATTCATCTATGGAACGACCGGCATCAAGGACGCCTACCAGAGCGGACGGGGTCTTCTGACATTGCGTGCGAAAGTGAAGGTCGAGTCGGATGAACGCACGGATCGTGAACGGTTGATCGTCACGGAGCTGCCCTATCAGGTCAATAAGTCCAAGCTGATCGAAAAGATCGCCGAGTTAATCCGGGACGAACGGATCAAAGGGATTTCCGATCTGCGCGACGAGTCCGACCGGGAAGGCATCCGCGTCGTCATTGAACTCAAGCGCGGGGAAATCCCGCTCATCACGCTGAACAATCTGTATAAGCTGACGCAACTCCAGACGACCTTCGGGGTCATCATGCTTGCGCTGGTGAACAACCGGCCGGAAGTGTTGAATCTCAAACAAATCCTGCACCATTTCGTCGAGCATCGGCGCGAGGTCGTCGTCCGTCGGACCGCTTTCGAGCTGCGCAAGGCCGAAGAGCGGGCCCATATCCTCGAAGGCCTCAAGATCGCGCTCGACAATCTAGATGCGGTGATCACGTTGATCCGTCGGGCGCAATCGCCCGATGCAGCCCGAGTCGGGCTGATGCGAGAATTTACGCTGAGCGAAATCCAGGCGAATGCGATTTTGGAAATGCGGCTCCAGCGACTCACGCAATTGGAACGCAACAAACTCGTCGAGGAATATACGGAGGTCTTGAAGCAGATCGAGCGTCTCAAGTCGATCCTGGGCAGCGAGGCGTTGGTTCGCGCGATCGTCAAGGACGAGCTGATCGAGGTGCGTGAGGCCTACAAGGACGACCGCCGCACACAGATCGTGAAAGAAGAAGCGGAGATCACCCTGGAGGACATGAGCGCGAACGAAGAAGTGGTCGTCACGATCTCGCATGCCGGCTACATCAAGCGCAATCCAGTCACCCTCTACCGGGCGCAGCGGCGCGGAGGCAAAGGCAAGATCGGGATGGGAGTGAAGGAAGAGGATTTTGTCGTGACCCTGTTTACCGCGACCACGCATGAGTCGCTCCTGTTCTTCACAGATGCTGGGAAGGTTTATTGGTTGAAAGTTCATGAGATTCCTGACGCGGGCCGGGCGGCCAAGGGCAAAGCGCTCGTGAATCTGCTGGCGCTGTCAGGCGATGAGAAAGTCACCGCGACTGTGCCGGTCAAAGAGTTTCGCGAAGACCGATTCATTGTGATGGCAACTGCGCAGGGCATTATCAAGAAGACCGAACTCTCGGCCTACGGCAATCCACGCCAGGGCGGTATCATTGCGCTGTCGTTGGATAAAGGGGATCGTCTTATCGGTGTGCAGCTCACCGATGGCCAGCGGGAAATTCTGTTGGGCACGAAGAAGGGGATCACGATTCTCTTCAAGGAAGCAGGCGTCCGCCCGATGGGCCGCACGGCGCACGGGGTGCGCGGCATTACGCTGGAGGAAGGCAACGAAGTCATCGGCATGGAAACCATGACCCCCGACTCCACCACTCAAATCCTCACGGTCACGGAGGGCGGCTACGGAAAACGCACGCCGGTGAGCGAGTATCGCGTCCAGGGACGCGGAGGGAAGGGCATCATCAGTGTCAAAACCAATGAGCGCAATGGACTCGCCGTCGGATTTCTTCAGGTCCGAGACGGCGATGAGATCATGCTGATGGCTGCTCAGGGCAAGGTGCTTCGATGCAAGGTGGATGAGTTCCGTGAGATCGGCCGGAACACCCAGGGGGTTCGAATCCTCGATCTCGATGGAGCGGACGATCGGGTCGTTGCCGTCGCGCGTTTAGCGGAAAGCGCCGAGACGCTCCCCGAGGAAGGCGGCGGGTAACGGATACGAGTGAGATCGTACGCCTTGTTCGTTGAGCCTGGCCCGCATTATTCATGAACGCTTCTGCTGCAATCGCCGATCCGCTGCTGCGACAGGCCTACGGCCGGCGGGCTCGCCTCTCGGACCCTCACCGTACTGCACGAGTACGCATCGGGACCTCGCGGCTTCGCGCGCCGGTCTCGCGACGCGGCTCGGCGATTTCGCGACGAACCGTCACGAATAATGCAGGCTAAGCCTTCCATGCAAGAGCAGGATTCTTCTCCAACTCCCCTTCCCGTATCCAAGCCGAAAAAGCGCTTGGATATGGTCGTCAAGTTGGCCCTCGGCGTGCTCGTCATGTCCTTTACCATGATCTGGGGCGGGATGTATCTGAGCCGCCCAGACCGGACCATCCCTCCTTATAGTGTCGGTTCTCAAGTCGGCCACATCGTCGCGGCGCATGTCCCTCACGACACAACCGACCTAGGGGTCGAAACCTTGGTGAAGCGGTTTCGCAAGGTCGGTCGCCTGACGCACCATTTTGCCAAGATGAAGATTCAACCGACGACACCAGGTGATCCGGCCGGTTGGTACAGGAGGGTCGTGGTGTACGTGTTCGATGATTACGGATGGGCTGAGCCAGAGATGCTCAATAAGTATCTGGCCGGGGATGCCGAGGTGGTCAGGAAATATGAGAAGGCGATGCGGGGGTATTATCGGCTGCAGGACCAGGAAGAAGAAGGAGGCCTTGGTCCCATGCCCAAGGGCGATGTGGCCTCCGATACCACAAGCATTCTCTTCAAGGGACGTGTGACGGACCCTGTCCCGGCGGAGTTGGAGCCCGAAGATTTTTCGATATCACCGATGTAAACAGGAGGCGGAGATCGGGATCTTGGATCGCTGAGACATGGGACGATACCTCAGCCAGTGCGACTTCGGAGACAATGACGTCGTCATCGAGGGGAGGCGTCGTCGGAGAAGCCGCTGTCCGTAAGGGGATCTCGCCTACGCGCAGCACGATCTCGGTAATGAGCTCCCCGCCTGTTGCTCCGTTGAGTTTCTGAATCAGTGTCGGCTTGAGGAATGTGAGCTGGTGCATCCAGACACTGTTGTGGACCAAGAGATAAAGTTTCTTGTAGCGAATCTGATCGGGCCAAGTATTCGACGCAATGGGTTCTCCGACGATAGAGACCCAGTCTCTGCGCAAGCGGTTTTCGAGCAACTTGGACTCGAGCCCAAGGCGACGAGCCACCCCTTCGAGGATGCTGGAAAGAGAATCGATTGAACCGACTCTGCGCATGGCGGCATCATAGCAAAAATGGACGTGGCAATCAGCAGCCAGCAAGCGTGAGAGGTAAAACGTGAAACGTGAAACACGGGACTGCCGGGCGTGCGAGCGGAAGGCTGACAGCGATCTACATTTGGACATGAAGGTCTGAGGCCTGATGGGGAAAGAGAAAGACAGTTTCGAAAAAGCGGTGGTCACAAATCGCAAGGCCTACCACGACTATTTCATAGAAGAGAAGTTCGAGGCAGGCATCATGCTCCAGGGCACGGAGGTCAAGTCCCTGCGAGATGGGCGCGTGAATCTACAAGATAGTTACGCCAGCGTGAGGGACGGTGAGATCTTTCTCCACCATTGCCACATCAGTCCGTACAGCTACGGCAACATCATGAATCATGAGCCGCTCCGCACCAGGAAACTGCTCCTCCATCGCAAGGAGATCAATAAGCTTCTCGGCAAGACACAACAGCAAGGGCTCACGCTTATTCCGCTCCGCATCTATTTCTCCAAGCGGGGCCTTGCCAAGGTCGAACTTGGGCTCGCCAAAGGCAAGAAGCAGCATGACCGTCGGGAGACCATCAAAACGCGTGAAGCTAGCCGCGAAGTGGAACGGGCGATGAAAGAGAGAAAGTGAGCAGCGAGACAGCCCAGAATTGCCCTGTGCTCCTGGAGCGCGCGCCCTCGGATGAGCCAGGAGAGGCAGACTAGATGATCTCCCGTGCTCGTGCAACGCGCGGCCTCAGAGACCCTCGCTGGACACACGCAGTGGGAGACCATCTAGCCCGCCCGCAAGGGAGATGATAGACGAGCAGTGCTCGCTCGATGCGCGCAGTAATGGACAGTATGGTTGCATACCGGGAAGAAGGGTAATGGGCTGGTTATTCTTGGATCCGTTCGATCCAGAGCACGTTCACTTCAGGTGAAGATCCTGGTTCTTCCGTTCTCGCTTCCCCAACAACCTGGACTAACAGATCGATGCGGTCGCCGGCCACAAGCATCGGCGCTCGCACCACGCTCCTGTTTGTGCCACAGGCTCCCTTGTCAATGACATCCATGAGCCCGCTCTCGTCCTCCAGTGAGAAAATTGTCA
>JBDSDL010000146.1:0-3175 GCA_039920585.1 Nitrospiraceae bacterium
TCTCAGGTTCCATAAAAGGGTATTTCAGCAAAAGAAGTGCCTCACAAGGGTGAGCCTCACACAGCACCTCCAACCTGTCGAGTTATTTACTGTTATCGACAGGCCAACAGAAATATTCCATCTCAACCCCGCGAAATAGAGGGCCTAAAACATACAGCTCGATGAACAAGGTTGAACGTCGATGAAGAAGAACGCGCGGGGCACTAGAAGACTGGGAGCAGAACTGACCGCTTATTGAACAGATCATGATATCACGCCAAGGGATCAACGCTCGTAATATCGTCGGGCCACGATACCAAGCTGGAGCGTGGCGCCTGTCGGACATTGACCTTCAGCAATGTCGGACAGATCCCTAGGCCGTCGCTTTGAACGCGTCACGGAGCCGTGGCATGGCTGTTTTTGTTTCGAGTAATCGAGTGGCTCCCGCCTGTTGGATCATGCGTTGTTGCTGAATGAGGGGATCGACAATGTTCCCGCAGGATACACATCGCCATCCTTTCATCCACATCGGAATACCGCTCTCCCGTATGTCGATCAAATTATCAGCAACCATGAAACCATCACATTTTGCGCACTGCATGGGGTCCTCCTCTGTTCACGCTGGAGCCCACGACGCCACACCCACCGCCTTCTCAGCTTAGCAGCCGTGTGACCAGCCGTTTACCTGCTGAAAATAGCCATCGCAATGCCACGGGTGTTGTTATGACCGCTTGCGTGTTTTAGCAGTGAATCGTAGAGTACGGTCGGGCAACATTCGGCTATACCGCTTATGCATGTGACACATATTGGTCCCATGCGGCAAAAATGGCCTGGTCCACGAGCCGATAGCCTGAGTTTGAAAATCCGTCATTCATTGTAAACCTAAGCCACTCTCTTCAAGGACAGCGGCCAATCGAAGGCGAATCATGGCACTGACCGCGACAGAAATTGCGAAGGTGATGAGTGAATGTGCTCCGGCCTTGGCCGGAGGCTGGATTCAAAAAGTTTACCAGCCGACGGATCGTACGCTGGTGCTGGAGATTCGCACACCGGGGCAGACGCACCGACTCCTCATCTCGTGTCACCAGGAAACCACCCGCCTCCACTTCACCACGGCAGCCTTTCAAAACCCACCGACCCCTCCCCCCTTCTGTCAATTTCTCCGCGCCCATCTGCAAGGGGCACGAATCGACCAATTCGAGCAGCTTCGAGAAGACCGGGTCGTTCAGCTTGCACTGACTGCCAAGGAAGGCCCCTGCAGATTGGTCGCGGAACTGACAGGAAAGACATCGAACCTTCTCGTGCTCGATGAAACAGGTCGTATCCGACGAGACCTGAACGGGATGGAGGATCGTGTAGGACAGCTGTACGTTTCTCCCCCTCGCCAGCAACGAGAACGAGGCGCCGCCGACCAGGCGCGATTCAGCCAGGACATTCCAGAATCATCGTTTCCTCTATCGGCTGCTATCGAAGCTCATTACCACAAGGCAGAAGCTGCTTCTGTCGTTGAGACCGTTCGGAACGCCCGCGCAGGGATACTCAGAAAATCCATCAAGAAGTTCCACCGCCGTATTGAAGCATGGCACGAAGACCTCGCAAAGGCAGAGAAATACAAGACCTATGCCCGGTACGGCGAACTCATCAAGGCAAACCTCGGGACCATCCGCAAGGGCCAAACCGATGTCACCCTGTTGGATTATTTTGATGAGGCGCTTCCCAACCTGACAATCCCGCTCGACCAGGCTAAAACTCCACAAGGCAATATGGACGACTACTTCCGAAAGCATCGGAAGCACCTGGCGGCAGAGCGGGAACTGCGGCCACGCATCGAGAACGGGCAGAAGGAATTGGAGACTCTGCGCCAAGAAATGACTGCTATTGAACAGGGAAGCTGGCAGCCGCCCGATAAGCCCCATCTCACAGTGCGAACACGACCCCTCCCACGGACAGGCGGAGGAAAGAGCCGTCAGGAACAACGTCAAGGTCCGTTCCGTCGCTTCACCTCATCAGACGGTTTGGCAATTTATATCGGAAGAAATGCGCGCGAGAACTATGAGCTAACGTTCGGCCTCGCCAAAAGCGACGATCTCTGGCTGCATGCCCGCGGCACGCCTGGCTCACACGTCGTCGTGCGCTTGGAAAAAGGAAGCGATCCGCCGCCCGAAACGATACGAGACGCCGCCACCCTGGCGCTGCTCTATAGCGACTTGAAGAAAAGCGGCAAAGGCGACGTCATCTACACAAGACGCAAGTGGGTCAAGAAGGCAAAGGGCCAGGCGCCAGGAGCCGTCATCGTCACCCAGGAAAAATCACTGCATGTGAGTCTGGAGAAAAAACGGCTAGATGCGCTCAAGGCTCGATCATCTCATGAGTAACTGTCCGAATTGCTCACTACCTTTCCGCTCATTCCCTTACCATGTAACAGTGCCCATATATGGATACCTCCCCGTTTCTCCCCTATCTCATGCTGTCAGAAACGTGGATTCTCTCGCCATAGCCTCTGTCCGGCACTATGCTGTCGGCATAGGTAACTACACTATGTCAGAACAGCAAGACATCGCGCCTCGATCCTCCCCCCCGACCATCCTGGTGGTCGATGACGAGCTGAGTATCACGAAGCTGTGCAAGACAATACTCCAGCAGGCAGGCTTTTCCGTTCTCGATGCCGACGGGAGTTCAGAGGCCCTCAAAATCTGCACGCAGCACGAAGGCCCCATCGATCTGCTGCTCACAGACCTCATCCTTCCCCCTCCAGGTTTTCAATTGGCCTCAAGCACCAATCAATTCCCCCACGTGCACGGACACGAACTGGCCGTCCGCGCACTTCGCTTGCGGAAAGATCTGCGAATCATCCTCATGTCCGGCAACATCGACCATGATTTTGCCGGGTACGGCATACGCCGGGGGGACCTCCCGTTTCTCCCCAAACCATTTGAGCGCCAAGTCCTGCTGGCGCTCGTGCAACAGACTCTTCATACGCCCCCGCCTTCGCTTGAAAACCTGTCAGCGGGTCCGCCAGGAGTTAAACAAGTCAATGATGGGTGGGCTGATTAACTGACGGCCCTCACAGCAATACGCAAAACGGGGCTGCTATCGTCACGATAGCAGCCCCGCTCACTTTCTCTAATACGTATTACCAGCGATCGCGCTTACCACCGCCGGTACGAGGTTCCTGGGGACGCGCTTCATTCACGGT
>JBDSDL010000147.1:0-6086 GCA_039920585.1 Nitrospiraceae bacterium
GAAGGCCTGGAAACCAATCCGACGCAATCAGGCGAACGGGAAGGAATAATAGTCCCCCGAAGATGGCCAGGAGAGCCATGAAGGGCAGCCAGATTGATTGCTCATGCAGCATGTTGAGATTCAGCGCCGCGCCGCCAACCATTACCACCAGCACCAGGATTTGAAGGAAGAGAAAAGTTGACCTGACCTCTCCTTTCATCGCCGCAATGGCTTGCGCCACTTTTGGCGGTACGTTCTCGCTAGTGGTTGAGTAGGGCGGCAGCAGATTCACCGCGGCAGCCGATTGATTCAAGGAGCAAGCGGACAAAAGAGCCTCGCCGCGCAATTCAGGCGCTTGGGCCGAGTACAATCTCTTGTCAAAATCGTGGTGGAGAGCGTGCATGCTCAATTTCCAAACCAGCGAGTGAGTAACAAACGCGTACCGTGCCTCTCAAAAACTGAGAGTTCCAGGCCGCTCAGCATCGTGATGGGGGTGGCCATTAGGATCTGCACTGTGCTCCTGCCGTCGACAAAATCACATTCAGCCGCAAATGATGTTTCCTCGATCGAGTCCCGCATCGCCGTACGTCACTTATCTCCTGAGATCTGCTTTTTGCCAAGCTGCCCAAGTGGGGGGGAGGGTATTCACTTTGGAGGGGCATACAAAAGAGGAGGGCAGGGTCTTGCATCAGTGTCATGAGGCCCAGCGATGGGGCCCGTCTCAGTCTAGGGGGTCAGTCCAATGCGCTTTTGTGCTAAAGAGCATCGAATCGCCCAGAATCGTTAGAAGCATCTGATTCAGATAGAAAGCTGTGCTGCCACAGACCACTCCTTCCGAGGTACCTCCTTTAGGTCTGTCGCTGGCCGAGGCCTGCGCTATCCTTTGTCCATGAGCGATGAGTGCCACGGCCTACACCAAGGAGGATGATCATGACCTGTTCACGCTGCTGCGGTTTCATGGTAGAAGACCAATTGTTCGACTTCGAGGGCGCCTATAGACAGATGTGGGCGACGAGCCTGCGTTGTGTGAATTGCGGTCGTATCTACGACTCGGTGATCGAGCAGCATCGCCTGGCCCGACCGGAGCAGCTCGTGGGGCTTTCAAGTGGGGAGCCGGACTATCAGGATGATGAAGGCCATCTTGGAGCAGAGTCGATCATCAGGCTAGTGGCCTGAAATCACTGTAACCCCTCTATGCTTACGCGCACACCCTTGCTACCGTCACGGAGGCGTTGCTGTTGTCGAAGAGTTGGAGATGGATCAGTCTAAGGATGAATCAGCTATCAGAACTGCAGGAAGAGGGTGCCGCCTGAACGAACGCATCTTCATGCTATGACACCAGGCAATGGAGGCCCACAAGGAAGAACCCTAGAGACCTGACTCCCGTAGGATCCCCAACACATTGCATTGCCATTTTGCCGCGTCCGCTAACAACCGATTCCCTCTGAGAGTTTTTATCTGCGCTGGCCCCTCCTGAGAGGGAATCACTGTTTTTCTGCATATTGTCACCTCCATGCCTTGCTTCCCTCGTTTATTCGGGAAAGTCCCGCACAGCCCAGGAGGAGAAAGGGAGACTATCTAGAATGGCAAGAAAAACATTTCACCCAGGGGGTTTCCCCAGCTTCTGGGGATAAGTCTGTTCATAGGTTCGCCCGCTCATCCAAATACTGCATATTTTTTAAATCGCAGGACGTGTTTGCCTAATAATTAAGCATTGATTGAATCGACTGCAGTACCACAACATATTGGGGTGCCCTTCATAAGATAAGATGGAAACATCTATTCCTGGAAATTGCCAAACTTGTTTATTCATCGCCAGTATATGCTTATTACGCAAGTGAGAGCACCCCTAGTGTTATGCACAGAATTCCCTTAGAGAACGTCCGGGGCGTCAGGGGCTTTAAACACGACTAGGCTTCTCCTAGTGGTGAGGCCTTAGCGGTCAGCCGCGATCGCGCGCAGGAGCGTAAATCAGTTCGGCACCGAGGATTGGCTTCAGCCCAGTCTCTCGTGCCACGTCCAGAAAGCGAATCGCGCCATAGAGTCCATTCGTAGCGGTGAGGGCCAGGGTGTCCTGCCCTTGTGCCCTCGCCGCCCGGCAGAGCGCCTCTAGCATGGGAACGCCTTGCATCGGGGAATAGGAAGAATGTGTGTGGAGGTGCACGAACGCAGACGCCTCAACGACTCCTTCCATACCGGATAGCCTGTCTGCCCACGCCCCTATTTCCCGAGATGCCGCATCACACCCACCACAATGCCCTCGATGTGGAAGCCATCGGTTTCCTTAACCAGAATCGGCTTCAAGGTCTCATTCGCAGGATGCAGCTCCACAATGCCAGCCTCGCGGTAGTAGGTCTTGATCGTGCCCTCGCCATTCACCAGGCAATCACGGTCTGGCCGTTTCTGGCCGTGCTCTGTTTCTGCACGACCACGACATCACCAGAGAGAATGCCATTATCGCGCATGGAACTCCCTTTGACTCGCAAGGAAGGTGTCTCCACGACCTAGCATGCTCTTGGGAACTTCAACCCGTTCTGTCTGCGGGATCGGTTCGATGGGTTCCCCGGCTGCGACGATACTGGCCATCGCAATGTGAGACGTCGCTAAGTGTTGCTGTGCTACTTCAGCCATTCCAGGGATACGGCGGCTGCCGTCTTCATAGCGAATGATCAACCGGCCCGTCGTTCGCAACCGTTCAGCGAGCTGGTCTTGGGTGAGGGACCAACTGGCGAGGCTGACGAAACTCATGAGGTCGCATAGTGTCCAATAGTCACATGCGGGCAAGAAGGCTGACAAGAGCGCGAGGGGAGAACTAGGGTACGACCGAGTCGTCAATCCAGGATTTACAGCGTATGATTTTTTAACTCGTGAGAACGAAATCCTAGATGACCGCGCTATGGAGAGTTTAATTCCGAAGGAGGAAAGGAGGGCATCAGGCTGTACTGGGCTGGAATCTTCTTGGTCATAGGGTTAGTTGCCGGGATCCTAGGACTCGCTGGAGTGGCGGGTACGGCGACCTCTATCGCCTATGTGTTGTTTGTCCTATTCGTCGTCATAGCCATCATCAGTTTCATCGTAGGACTGCGACCCCCTGCAGGAGTTTGAGAGGAAACACCGGGAGGGCCTATCTGGAAGGCATTTGCCTCCCACAAGGGACGTAGTGCGTATCTGGCGACCCGTGTTTTGTGAGAGGGCGCGACGGGAAGGAAATCAGCCTACACGCCGACCCTACGACCATGAAGATCGAAACCATTAAGCGAGGGGTCGCGTCGAGGTAAAGGTCGACCAACCTAATCATGCGGTGTCGATTCGATGCGGCCAGCGGGCCTGATTGTGGTGAATCGCCAAACTGCCTTTGAGAATGTTGAATTCACCGACAACCATTTAAGAAGAAGGAATTAATCATGAAGAAGATCTACATGATGATAGGAATGGCTCTATTAGGCCTATTGAAGAGGCGCATGATGAAAAAGTGAGTGTTGACGAGGAGATCGCCACCTGAGCCCATCCATTCGCGACGTCTGATTGCTGAACCGATGAGCCTGGACTGGTCTTTTTTTGGATAGGACCCTAATGGGCGCGCATGGATCGTCGCTATATGCCTGTGTTCACTCATGTCGGGTGGTTTGGAGCAGGGTGCGAATCGCTTCGGCGTGCTGTTCAAGTTCAGTGGCACTGGGACGAAGTTGAGGAGAAATTGACGTGAATTCGGTTGCCGATGGGACAGACCGTCCCCGTTGGGTCCGGGGTCGAACTAAGGGCCCTCCTCGGATGCATTTACCGTCAGAAAGCGCTTCGTACTGTCGAATGAAACGAATTGTTTTTCCTTGTATACTGTGCATGTTGATCATCCTGACCACCGGATGTGGAGGCCAGAAATATGTCCCGGACATCACGCTCACAAAGACTGGGCCGATCATCGACGCGATAGCTGAGTTTCATAATTTATACCCGGCCTACGCCTTGTTGTCGGGAAAGGAGACTTTCGGTCTCGACGCTCCCAAGGCCGAAAGGGCCGAACCCAGTGAGCTCACCCGTCAAGTCGAGAGCGAGCTCCTCAAGGAACTCGATGCGGCAGGGGTATTTTCACGAATCACCCGATTCAACCAAAATCCCGATGTCATTCTGTCCGGACGGATCGTTGCCTTGCATGAGCATTATCGGCCTCAGACCTGGGCAAAAATTCCAGACTTCTTCCCTTTGGTCGGAATGATCACCCAAATGCTGCGATTGAAAACGCATGTGAGCAGCGGGGAGGTCCATCTGACGCTATTCGTCCTGAAATCTACAGGCGAGGTCCTCGGTAGATACACCGGCCAATCTATTTTCGAAGAGACCTTCAATCCTACCCAAGAGGTCCCCCCCGGTGCCCGCCTCAATCGAGCCTTGTCCGAAGCCGTCCATCAAATTCAGGACGAGATCTCCCATGACGTAAAGCTGAGACAACTCGTTTCGCGTTAGGCTTGCTTGCTATTCAAATTCTTAGCGTCGGGAAGTTATTCAAGAATTTCTAGTATGGTGAATGGCATGGAAGGAAAACCTTGGCTAGCTAAGCAATCTGCTGTAATAATCTTTGCGCTATGTGTATTGGCCCTCTCGTCAATCACCCGTGTGGAAGCGGCAGGTAAGGGTGCCGTTGCCCCCAGCTCTTTCACGACCGACACGCTCGGGATAGTGGATAACCCCGCTCGGGAATACCGTGTGGAGGGCCAAGCCCCACCAGTCTCGGCTGGATCTTGGACACCATCGAACGTCTTTCGAAACATTCCTTCGATCAGTGGAGACTACTTGGATGAAGCAACTAGGCTCAGGCCGTATATCGGTGCAGGATTTGGAAGCGGCTATGCGGCAGACTTAGACCGTTCTTTAAGCGCCCTTTCTTCTCTGACAAACGCCGGCCCTCGAGGCTATGGCTTGCAAGGCCTTACGCCAAGCGAATTTCAGATTGGAATTCGCATTCCTTTTTAATCCCCGTGCCGTACCCCGCTTCGGCTCTATCGGGCGGCCGGTCGCGCTTTTTCTCCGCTCGATCTGCTCGTCGAACGGCGCAGAAAAAGGCGCGGGGTGCCACCTGGACTGCGTCCGTCGCAAATAGGTGGGCAGACGGCAATCGAATGCTTAGCTGCGAGACCAGCGTATTTCAATTTCCGCACGCCCATTCAAGGCGCTACGAAGTAGGGAGACTAAGGCCGTATCAGCGCCGCCTTTCTGCAATAGATCGAGCGTAGCCTCTGTGAAGTAGTAGTCCTGATCGTCCCCTGACTCCTCCTCAAGCTGTTCGACAAGGAACCGCAACTGGTCCTCGGTAATGGTGCCTATCCGCGCACGCGTGTCTTTGTCATGTAGTTGAATCATTCAATCACCCTAATATTCGAGTTCTGCCACTTCATTGTTGCGTTGCCCTTCACTACTTGTCAACGTGTCCCAGCGTGCAAGTACCAGCGACGGCGGCTGGAGATTTATTCGAGACTCTTGGCTGGCACGGGGTCGGCGCCACAAAGAAATACAACAAGCCCATGGCGAAACCGTGCCTTTCGTTCCTGTGGAGATCCCATGCCACAGAGGAGCAATGGTTGATAGGCTCCCCAGTTTCGTGCAACACGAAGGGCCTTTGCAACTTTTGGGATGTGAAAGCTGCAGACCTAGAGATGAAGTTAGTTGATAAGAATTGCTGGATCGAGGTATTCGATGACACCGAGTACGACGCAACGGACCGTCGGTGATCTACCTGGCTGGAACTACGGCGATCTGCGGGAACGCCGAAACTGTCGCGGAGATCCTCAAGGAAACGGGCAATACTGGTGGAGTCGCCAGGTGAAAGCGCGGGCCTGATGTGTCTGACCACTCAGCGTCGTCCGCAGCGTTGGGGGGCACTGAGCTAACGTCTGACTCAAGCTCCGCTGTCGCTCGGAGCAGCTCCCTACAATGTTGTGAAAGTGAAGGTGTGGTCTTGCGCCCTCGTTCGCAACCCTCCTACAATACACCTCCCTGCGAGGCTCCTATGCCCTTCTCGATTCGTGCCTACCGGCGCTTCCCGTCACTTATCATGCGGGTCTCCATGAAGGCCAAGGTACTGTCTGGAATGTCTCACTGAACGGCTGGCGATT
>JBDSDL010000148.1:0-7051 GCA_039920585.1 Nitrospiraceae bacterium
ATAGTTTGCCCGGAGCGGATCGGGGGGTTCATTGCCCCAGGGATAGACACGCCCATCCGTCCCCCGAGCCGCCTTCTCCCATTCCGCTTCCGTCGGGAGCCGCTTGCCTGCCCACTCGCAGTAGGTGTTCGCATCCGACCAGTCGACATTCACGACCGGGCGCTTCTGATGGAGCGGCTGGTCCATGGTTGTCCACATCGGCGGCCCGTTCACGCCCCTGGCCTTCAGAAACTTCGCATACTGCCAGACCGTCACTTCATACTTGTCGAGGTAATAGGCATCGAGAGAGACCTGATGGGCGGGCTTTTCATCGTCACTACCGTCGTTGCTCCCCATGGTAAATTCCCCCGCCGGCACGAGCACCATCGGTGCCCCATCTTTACCGGTGATCTCATGCTGCTGCGCCTCCGCCGGGCCTGCGACCCAAGCGACGAACGCTATGGCCATCAGCAACCCGAGCACACACAACTGCACCTGCCCCTTCTGCCTCACCCCCATGCCCCTCCTCCTTGCCGTTTAGCCACCGGTCAACTTATTGTAATCCTGCCTGCTGTCATCCTCAACACTTCTGCCCGTAGGATCGATTTACGTGGTCATCCACGCGGCGCTACGATTGTCGAGCATGATACCGCTCGGCTCGTTGAATCAACAGGCTGACGATGCGTGCGTTGTTGCCCGGGCCCTGCCATTTCAGAAAATTCATCAGCCCTGCCTGGTGGATGCTCGGTTGCCGCTGCTTCACCACAATCCTGTTCAGGAAAATCGTTTCACCTGCTCCATCAACGTGTTTGCGACAAGCTTCAGGTCAAACGGCCAAGCGTAGCGGAGTTCGACCTCCGGATGCTGCGGCCGCAGATGATCGAGGATTTCAGGAATCTCAACTTCCGAGTGAGAACCGCCCGGCGTAAACATCGTTGTGGTCACGGTAATGTGGGTCGCGCCCTTCTTGATCAGCCCCTCCACCGATTCTTCCAAGGTCGGGGCACAGAACTCGTTGTAGGCCACGGCAAAGAGCACCTCCCCCAGGTTGGCCTGCAACTGAGCAGCCACCGCCTCAAGTCCCGATTGATAGGGGTCCGTCTCCGGTGTTCTCGGCCACTGGCGAATCTTGGCATCCAGCTCAAGTTCTTCCGGCGATGGCGGCATCTTCGCAGCACGCCGCTGACCCTCCAACCGTTTCAGTTTCGTGACCAATTCCTGCGGGCAACCCTTGGGAATGCCACCGTGACCAACAAGAATCACTCCTCGTGTCATAGTCGCCATCTCATTGCTCCTCTTAGCTCCGCTTATTGATGCTCGCGTCCCTTCCCACTCACATCGAACCCGTCGTCGCCTCGAGGTACTCTTGCAGATTGGTCTTCCCGTAACGACTCCCCGGATACACCGTTCGAATGAAGCCCGCCACCAGAGCCATCACCTTCTTCACCGCGGGGGTCTTCTCTGGATCGGTGGCAGGCAGGAGACGCACAGTAATAGCCTTCTCATGCAGCTTGAGCTGGATAAAGAAGGTGCACGCAACCCCGTTTTCGATCGCAACCGAATCGAGCAACGCGTCTTTGCCGCTCCGTGCAAGAAAGAACTCCTGGACCTTGAGGATTTCGCTCCCCGCCCGATGAATGATCGGTGTGAAGGCCTGAAATAAGCCCTGCAGATCCCCGGCTTCTTCTATGACAACATGAGGCATACTACTTCCTTTCTACACATGATTGCGCAGCATAAGTTCCTTCGGATGCGGATTGAGATAGACCTGATCACGAATGTAGCCGACATCGAAGATCTTGACGTAGTGCTTGATCAGCGTGAGAGGAACGATCAAGGGCGTGAGTCCCTGATGATAATCACCGATGACGACAAGCAACTCCGCTTTCTCCCTAGCGTCGAGCCGATCCTTGAAATACCCCAGAATGTGCTGGAGCACGTTCACATGTTTGCGTACCGTCGCCTTCACGGCCAACGCTTTCAGGAACAGTTCGCCATACCGATACGCGAGTTCCTTGGGATTGTGCTGATGGGCCTGACCGACCAACCTCCCGAGCACCTCGTCTTGCTGAGGGCTGTGGGCCAATAGTAAATATTTGTGGATCGTGTGGAACTGCACCAGGGCCTGCCTCGTGACTCCGCTCTGAACAAGATCCTGCCAGCGGCGGTAACAGAAGACCCGCTCGATAAAATTCTCCCTCAGTGTAGGCTCGCAGAGCCGTCCTTCTTCCTCGACTGGAATCAACGGAAACTGTTTGATAAAGGCCCGCGCAAATAGTCCGACTCCGTTCCGGTTGGGCATCCCATGCTCATTGTAGATGCGAACTCGCTCGATCCCGCAGCTCGGCGAACCCTTTTTAAAGACGTACCCAGATAAATCCAGCTCCATGAGTTGTGCGATACGGTTCGTGGTCAACGTTTCCAGTGCGCGCGTGTGATCAGTCCCGCTCTTGATCGTCAGGAGTCGGGGATTCTGAGGATCGCCGACCAGTCGCATCGCTTCGCGAGGAGTGCCCAGTCCTGCCTCAACCTCCGGACAGATCGGAACCCACTCCACATAGCGGCCAAACACATCAGTCAGAAAACTGTCCCGCTTATGTCCCCCATCGAACCGGACTTCGTCTCCCAGGAGACAACGGCTGATGCCTAGACGGAGTGGAGCGTTCGTCATCTCGCCCCCTGTAGTTTGCCGAGAGCTAAATATTCCTCGCGGGCTTGCTGGTGATCCACGATAGGCGAAGGATAGTCTATACCAATGCGGCATCCGGCGAGGGCCTGTTCTTCCTGGGTCATCAGCTGCGGCGCATGAATCCGGTCAGCGGGAACAGCTGTTAGCTCCGGAACATACTGCCGAATGTATGCGCCGTCGGGGTCGAATTTTCTGCTCTGCAACATGGGATTAAAAATCCTGTACCCCGGCATGGAGTCCGTCCCGGTCGAGGAAGCCCATTGCCAATTGCCATTATTGGCCGCAAGGTCGGCATCGACGAGCAGCTGCATGAAATAGCGCTCCCCGCTTTGCCAATCGATCCGGAGATCCTTGATGAGAAACGACGCCACGACCATTCGCACGCGATTGTGCATCCACCCGGTCTGGTTCAGCTGCCGCATGCCTGCATCCACCAACGGATAACCGGTCTGCCCCTCAGACCAGGCAGCATAGAGACGATTCCACTCCGCTCCCGCCGGACGGGGTCTCGGTAATCCGTCCTTGTCGCGGAACGGACCGGAGGCCGCTTGCGGAAACGCGGACAAGATTTGTTGGAAAAACTCACGCCAGATCAATTCATCGACCCAGGTGAGTACGTTGTGACGCGACTGGTAGCCGCCTGTGGCGAGCGTGCCCAAGGCCGCATGCACGGCGGTTCGCACCGAGAGCGTCCCGAACCGGAAGTGGGGGGACAGTTTGGATGTCCCGTCGATCGCGGGGAGATTCCGTCCTTTAGTGTACCTGTGAATGGGGCCATTAAGAAACCAGCGAAGCCGTCGCTGCGCTTCCTTCTCTCCCGGTTTGATGAACAAGGGGGCTGTCAGATAGCCGAGATCTTCTGCCGTCGGCAACGCAGTCAGGGGTGGCAAGGCGCCAGTGCGCTGGCCCCGCAGTCTGGCTGGAGATGAAAGGAGCGGCGGGGTCGCGGCGTGCCACCTGGTCCACCACCTGGCGCGATAGGCGCTGTATCGCTGCAACGGATCTCCCGTCGATCCTCTGATCTCTTCAGCTTCGAATACCACATGGTCCTTGAACGTGCGGACAGCTACTCCACGGGTCATAAGCGCCTGCTGGACTTTTCGATCTCGCTGGATCGCCGCCGGCTCATAATCCCGGCTCCAGTAGACAGCACCGGCCTTGACATCAGTGACGAAACGGAGAACCTCCTCGACCTGATTTCCCCGGCGCCACTGCAGCGCAAGTCCTCGATCGAGCAGGGTACCGGCGAGCTCATTGAGACAGGAGAGCATGAACGTCAGGCAGGGCGAGCCGAACCGCCGTGAGCGTAAGAGGGGGTCGTCGAATACGAAGAGGGGAATGACGTCGTCGCATTCTGCGCATGCGGCAGTGAGTGCCGGCTGATCTTGTAGACGGAGGTCCCGTCTGAGCCAAACAACTCCTCTCATCAATGTAATTCCTCGGATACAGGGGTGTGGTGCTTCGCTGCCAGGTCATCATCCCAAAAGAGGGCTCGATTTCACGTAACATACGCGACAAGCAGCAACGTCGTGGCCACGAGTCCTGATCGAACAGAATGCAAGCGCCAGCCAGCGGATAAGCATCGCGATGACCTCGATCATTTCTCTTGCAGTGTGCCCTCTACCGCAAGTCAAGGGACGGCTGAGTCACGTGACCGTTCAATGACTGCATTCGGAACTTCACGGAGTACTTCCCATGCGCCAATTCCGTAGCCATTTCGAGCGTATGAGCTTGTACCCGATCCAGGCCACGAGCAGCACGCCGAGCAGTGGTATTGCCACGGTGCGCATTAGCTTCTGATAGTCGGTCATGTGTACCCGCAAGAGATACTGCGGGCGCCGCATCAGATTCTGCTTCTCTGTCGCAAGGATGACCGTATACAGGCCCTCGTCCAGCCGGACTTCGCCCCTGAGCACTCCGTCTGGGTGGGGACTCGGACGAATATCTGCCACAATCTCACCTTCTGTCCCGTTGGTACCCTTCACGACCCTCATGCCGACCGGCTCGTTGCGCAAGGCTAGGTCCACGAGGTCAACGACCAGGAAGGTGTCGCCTTCCTTGGGGATGTCGGTGCAATACTGATCTTTCAGTTCGTATTGCGGCTGATAGGCGTTGAAATGCACAACGTGTTCACCGACTCGGCGCAAGCAGGGGTCGTCTTCTCCGCTCACTGTTCCATGTGCTATTGCTACGTCGGGGTGGTAGAGTGCTGCAATAAGAATGAGCACCATAGAGCCTGCCTGTGTGAATTGCCTAATCATGGCCGAACCCTCCTGTATGGGATCTTGTAAGGTCGAGGTGCATCGCCAAACGCACTTTGATCTGACCGAAGGAGACCCAGCGTGAACGCCTGGCGTTGATCATGGATGCACAGCTATCGAGCCATCCCACCATGTGATCCCATCTCACCCTTATAGAGTTTATCGCCGGCGATACGGGTGATCGCAACCTCGCGTACGCCTCCATCTCCCTTCATGCCCAGTTTCACCGCTGTTCCCGCTTCCCCGCGTACCATCTTGATCACCTGTTCATAGGTCTTACCGCTGACTGTGGCACCGTTGACCGTCACCACTTCATCTCCGTGCTTGAGGCCTGCTTGCTGTGCAGGCCCTTCCGGATGCACATGGTTCACGTACAGCGAAGCCGGATCACCAATACGTTCCGCCCAGACATGTAACGACACGCCAATCACACCATTCGGCAGGTCGGCATCGGCTCCATGCGGTCGCTGCGCCTGACTCCCTGGTTTGTCGTACCCTTCAGCCGCCCAGACCTCGCCCGTCTTCCCTGATACTTGAAACAACACGACGGTTAGCACGCTCAGCAGTACGGTGGTGGTGACGCTGATCTTCTTGGTCATCATGTGAATACCTCCTTGTTAACTACAATTGATGTGCAACTTCGATTCACAAAGTCCAGCGAGTGGTAAGAGGGGATTCAGATGACCGATCACTGTGGCCATGACACACCCTCCTTCATTCCTTCGTCAGGATCGCCCGCAAGGCCGGTTCCAGCGTCGGGTAGTGAAAGACATATCCCCGGGAGAGCGCCTTTGCCGGAGTGACATGTTGGCCCGTGGTCATAAGCGTCCCCAGTTCACCCAATGCCACGCGTAAGGCGAAGCCCGGAACGGGAAGCCAGGACGGCCGGTGGAGAATCCGTCCGATCGAGCCGCAGAACTGCTTCATCGTTACAGCCTCGGGCGCTACTGCATTGACAGGACCAGAGATACTCGGTGTCGTAAGCGCCCATTTGATCAATCCGATGTGATCGCGCCGATGGATCCACGACACCCACTGGGTTCCCGGCATGATTGGGCCGCCTGCGAATAATCGGAACGGCAACAGCATTTTGGGCAAGGCGCCGCCGTCTTGTTCAAGCACCATCCCAGTCCGCAACATGACGACTCGCACACCGAACTCCGCAGCCCGAAGCGCCTCCGCTTCCCACGCAAGACAGAGATCGGCCAGAAAGCCTTGGCCCCGCGCGGCTCCCTCATCCAACACACGATCGTCGCTGGCCCCGTAGTAGCCGATGCCAGAAGCGCTGACCAGCGTTTGAGGTTTCGAAGAGCGGCGAGATAGGGCTTCTACCAGCAGACGAGTCGTGAGGACCCGGCTTTCCATGAGGAGCTGCTTGCGGGCATCGTTCCAGTGTCCATCGGCAATCGGGGCGCCAGCCAAATTGATCACGGCATCTGCACCGTCGAGACAATGCTCCCAGGCTCCTGCCGTTCGGCCATTCCACTCGACAGCCGTGACGATCGAAGCACAGGGCCATTGCCCTTCTATTCTTCTAGTGAGGAGGGTGACCTGATGCCCCTCCTGACAGAGCGAAGCACATAAGGGCCGACCGATGAACCCCGTTCCGCCGGTCACAACAATCTGCATGGTCTCATCTCGCTAGCAGGACTCCCAGGCGGGACCGCCAAGTGGTGAGTCGCCTGGCTTCGTGTCATTTCTTCCCAAGGCCGTTCCGGTCATGGTCTTTTGACGTACCTTGATCTAACCGTTGAGCATACTTTCTCTGCTTCACGACGTGCAAGAGATCCGGCATCGGGTTCAATCGGTTCCGAAGAATGACCGGGTCGATGACCTCGCCACAACTGGTGCAACGCAAACCCGTGATGCCGATTTGACCAGTATCGTCCTCCAGGTCTAAATAATATTCCGTGATCATCAA
The DNA here is from genome assembly GCA_039920585.1 of Nitrospiraceae bacterium. Taxonomy (GTDB): domain Bacteria; phylum Nitrospirota; class Nitrospiria; order Nitrospirales; family Nitrospiraceae; genus Palsa-1315. Next base: position 6,851 of record JBDSDL010000148.1, read on the forward strand.
TCCCCCGCAACGCATGCAGATACCTTCGCCGGCTTGCGAAGTGGAGGAGGGAGGATTGTCTGGTCTCCCATTCGATTCCACTGGAACCCCCGAAGGCGATCACAATGCTCAACGGAGTGCTCATCACCTGATACGAGGCCGACTCAATTTGGCTTGCCGTCTCACCGCCACAGCCGTTCTCCATCGCGCGGCGCTTGTCCA
>JBDSDL010000149.1:0-7594 GCA_039920585.1 Nitrospiraceae bacterium
TCCGAAACATAAACATTCACGGGAACGACGCGACAAGCGGCGCACACAAAAACTGCGCATCACCCCGCCAGGCATGTCCGTCTGTCCGCAGTGCCACGAGATCAAGCTGCCGCATTACACCTGTTTGAATTGCGGAACGTACAAGGGCAAGGCGGTCATCCAGGTCGAAGAGTCCTAATCAGGCTCGTGACGGGACCGTTGAGCAGCCCTGTAGGGCTCGATGGTTTCATGGATCACAACGGGGTGATGTCCGTTGCCTGTTGCGTCGATCATTTCACTGCTCTAAAATCCTGCCGCATATAGCGTGGTGACGGCTGCTCTTCTTTCGTGACCGCGCGACACGTCATCGTTCGATGAGTACTCAGCCTCTATGATGAAGATTGCGCTCGATGTCATGGGCGGTGACCATGGACCGGCCCCAGCCATTGAGGGGGCTCTCCAGGCCTCCCAGGAATGTGATGTCGAAGTGCTGCTGGTTGGTGACGAGGCTACTCTCACGGTCGAATGTCGCCGTCTCGGTGTCACGGACCGCCGCCTGTCTATCCGGCACGCTTCGCAGGTCGTCGAGATGCATGAGTCGCCGGCTACCGTCGCCAGGAAGAAGCGGGACTCTTCTATCTGGGTTGCCACTGAATTGGTCAAGAGCGGTGAGGCGAGCGCGGTGGTCAGCCCTGGGAACACCGGCGCCAGTATGGTGGCCTCATTCTTTATTCTCGGACTGACGAAGGGTGTCGAACGACCAGCGATTGCGACAAGCCTGCCCACGCTGACCGGTACGGCAATTATGTTGGATGTTGGAGCCAATGTGGACTGTACGGCTCAGCATCTGGCCCAATTTGCCATCATGGGGAATGAGTATGGCAAATATCTCTTTGGGAAGCCCAACCCCCGTGTCGGGCTGCTGAGTATCGGGGAAGAAGACGGCAAAGGGAATGAAGTTACGAAGGAGGCGTTCAAGCTCCTCAAGGCCAGCCCGCTCAACTTCATCGGTAATATCGAAGGCCGTGATGTGTATAGCGGGAACGCCGATGTCGTGGTGTGCGATGGCTTCATCGGGAATGTCGCGCTGAAGATTTCCGAGGGAGTCGCAGATACGATCAAGAAGTTGTTGCTCAAGGAAATTTCAGGATCCTTCCTCGGCCGACTGGCCTATCCGCTCATTGCCAAGCCGCTGCTGAACTTAAAGAAGAAAATCGATTACGCGGAATTCGGCGGGGCGCCGCTGCTGGGCGTCAATGGCATTACGATGATTTGCCATGGCCGTTCGTCTGCCAAGGCGATCAAGAATGCCATTCGCCGGGCGAAGGGGTTGGCGGAGAGTCGAGTCGATGAGCTGATTCGACGCGATATTGAAGAAAGCGTCTCGCAGTCCAATCCCATCGAGGATTCGCAGGCATGAAAGCCCGCATTGCAGGGACTGGATCGTACGTGCCGGCCAAGGTGCTGACCAATGCCGACCTCGAACGGATGGTGGCGACTTCAGACGAATGGATTGTCGAACGGACCGGTATCCGCGAACGGCATGTGGCCGGTCCCGGTGAAGCCTGCTCCGATCTGGCGGTGAAGGCGGCGGAACGGGCCCTGGCGGCTGCGGGGGTGAGTGCGGCCGATCTTGACCTGATTCTGTTGGCTACCTGCACCGGGGATTATCCGATTCCTGCCACCGCCTGTTTGATTCAACATCAGCTGGGAGCGACGCGTGCAGCGGCCTGTGATCTGTCGGCTGCCTGTTGTGGGTTCGTCTATGCATTATCGGTGGCGGATGCCTATGTGAAAACCGGCATGCGCCATGTATTGATCATCGGGTCGGAAGTGATGTCGGCGATTACCGATTGGACCGATCGCAATACTTGTATTTTGTTCGGTGATGGGGCTGGAGCGGCGGTGATCAGTGCCAGTGAGAACGACCGCGGCATCTTGTCTACGCATCTTCGTTCCGATGGCGCCCTCTGCGATTTGATTGCGGTGCCAGGGGGAGGATCGCGTCTGCCGCCTTCTGAAAAGGTCGTGGCGGAACGGATGCAGTACATCAAGATGAAGGGGAACGAGACTTTTAAGGTGGCGGTTCGGAGCTTGGAAGAGGTCGCGCGGGAGACCTTGGCTGCGAATCATCTCCGTGTCGAGGATCTCGACCTGTATGTGCCGCACCAAGCGAATGTGCGTATTCTCAAGGCAGTGGCCGAGCGTCTCGGGCTTCCGCTGGAGAAAGTGATGCTGAATCTCGATCGGTATGGCAATACATCAGCGGCCTCGATTCCTATTGCCTTGGATGAAGCTATTCAGCAGGGGCGAATCAAAGAAGGAAGTCTTGTCATGCTAGGTGCGTTTGGTGCGGGGCTTACGTGGGCATCTGCGCTTATCAGGTGGTAGCAGGAGAAGCAATCAGCATTCAACTCAAACAATTGGCTGATAGCTGAGGGCTGACAGCGTCAAACAAACTTTTCCCGTTGACATTCAAGGGAAATTCGACGATATCTAACCCCGCGGAGACGGCACGGTATGTTCGTTCCAGCTTCGAATATTACGATGATGAGAGTAACCAGCAGCCTCGCGCAATCGCTTCGGTAGTATGACGACGCTCCAACCGACAAGGTCATCCGGAATTGGATTAGTCTTTCCTGGCCAGGGGTCTCAGTCGGTCGGGATGGGGAGAGCGTTGGCTGAGGCCTATCCAGGTATCAGGGATCTCTACGAAGAAGCCTCGTCTGTGTTGGGGTATGACATCGCTGCGCTATGTTTTAATGGGCCGGCGGAGCAATTGAACCTCACGGAATATACTCAGCCGGCATTATTGGTGAGCAGCCTTGCTGCACTCCATGCGTTCAAACCGTTGGGTGTTGCGCCGATCGCAGTGGCCGGTCATAGCCTGGGTGAATACTCGGCTCTTGTTGCCGCTGAAGGAATGACTTATCGTGAGGCGGTGGCCATCGTACAGAAGCGAGGTCGCTACATGGCCGAAGCGGTGCCACCTGGGACAGGCCTTGTCGCCGCGCTGCTCGGCCTTACGGCAGACGTCGTGAAAGAGGTGTGCCGGGAAGCCTCGTCTGTGGGGATCGTGGCCGCGGCAAATTTCAACTCACCCGGTCAGATTGTCATTGCCGGGGAAAAGGCTGCCGTGGAACGGGCGATTGAACTGGCGAAGGCCAAGGGGTGTAAGAGGACGATTCCTCTTCCCGTGAGTGTGCCGGTGCATACACCGCTGATGCAAAAGGCTGCTAATCGATTGGCCGGAGATTTGGCTGCGATCACCTGGTCCGATCTCAAGATGCCGTTGATTAACAATGCCGAAGCGAAAGCCATCACGAAGGCGAGCGACATTCAAGCATCGCTGGTGCGGCAACTTCCTTCGTCGGTGCTCTGGGAAGATTCGGTGAAAGCCATGGCTGCGATGGGTGTGACGACATTCGTCGAGGTTGGGCCTGGAACAGTGCTAAGCGGCTTGATCAAGCGGATTTTGCCGGACGCGGCGACGATGAATGTCAATGATCCTAAGTCGCTCGATGCGACCCGCGCTGCGTTCAGTGCGTGAAGGGATGTGAGGAGCGAGCAGATGTCACTCCATGGTAAGGTCGCGATTGTCACAGGGGCGGCGCAAGGGATCGGCCGGGCCATTGCCGAGTCATTGGCGCAAGCTGGGGCCGACATCGTGGTCGCCGATCTTGATCCGAGTCGGTCGAAGGATACGGTTGCGGCGGTGGAGCAGTTGGGCCGCAAGGCGATGAACGTCAAAGTGAATGTGGCCGCTGCCGCCGATACCAAAGCGATGGTCGACCAGGTGCTCAAGGAATGGGGGAAGGTCGATATTTTGGTGAACAATGCCGGGATTACACGAGACGGGCTGTTGTTGCGGATGAAGGAAGAAGACTGGAATCTGGTGCTACAAGTGAATTTGAACGGGACGTTTAACTGTACGAAGGCGGTCTTGCTCCCGATGACCAAACAGCGCTATGGTCGTATCGTCAACATTGCGTCGATCGTCGGGGTGATGGGTAATGTGGGTCAGGCCAATTATGCAGCGTCTAAGGCGGCGGTGATCGGGTTGACAAAGACGGTGGCACGGGAATATGCGAGCCGCTCAGTGACGGTGAATGCGGTCGCGCCAGGATTCATCGATACTGCCATGACGCAGGGGTTGCCGACCGAGGTGAAAGAGACGCTTCAGAAGCAAATTCCATTGGGAAGGCTGGGCACCGCGGCCGATATTGCGTCGGCAGTGCGGTTTCTGGTGTCGGACGAGGCAGCCTACATCACCGGGCACGTGTTGCACGTGAACGGGGGGATGTTGATGCCCTGAGATTGAGCGGACAGAACATTATATGATGCTGCGGCGTCAGGCTCGTAGCGACAAGGAGGGTCTAGGATGGGGAAGGAGGCGGGAAAATCAATGGGAACTGTGGATGAACGGGTAAAAAAGATTATCGGTGAGCAGCTTGGAGTTGAAGAGGACGAGGTTACGCCCGAGGCCAGCTTCGTGGAGGATCTTGGCGCCGATTCGCTTGATACGGTTGAGCTGGTGATGGCGCTCGAAGAAGAATTCGGCATCGAGATTCCCGACGAAGACGCAGAGAAAATTCTGACGGTCGGGAAAGCGCTGGACTACATTAAGGAAAAGGCCTAGCGGTCGCAGGTCGTGATGAGCCCTCGTTCGACCAGGCGGATTGTGGTGACCGGTCTGGGGCTGATCACGCCTCTGGGGACGGGTGTCGAAAAGACCTGGAAGGCTATCTGTGCCGGTGAGTCCGGCATCGGTCGAATCACGAAATTCGATCCTGCGGCGTACGATGCCCAAATCGCCGGTGAAGTGAAAGATTTCGACCCGGCCCAGTTCATCGAAAAAAAAGAAATCAAAAAGATGGATACGTTCATCCATTATGCCGTGGGCGCTGCCCATCTGGCGGTGGATGATGCGGGGTTTACCGTGGCGCCGGAAGAGGCCACGAAAGTCGGTGTGTATATCGGATCGGGCATCGGGGGGCTTGGGTCGATCGAGCACTACCACAAGGTTTTGCAGGAAAAAGGCCCCGGGCGAGTCTCGCCATTTTTCATTCCGATGACCATCATCAACCTGGCCTCAGGGCAGGTGGCGATTAGACTGGGGGCCAAGGGGCCAAACTCCTGTGCGGTGACGGCTTGTGCGACGGGCAATCACTGTATCGGCGACGCGTACCGGCTGATTCAGGCGGGCGATGCCGATGTCATGATTGCGGGTGGGGCGGAAGCCGCCATTACGCCGTTGGGCGTTGCGGGCTTTGCGGCGTCGAAAGCCTTGTCGTTTCGCAACGATGACCCGACAAAAGCGAGCCGTCCGTTCGACAAAGACCGCGACGGGTTCGTGCTCGGCGAAGGCGCTGGAGTCGTGGTCTTGGAGGAACTGGAGCATGCGCGCCGGCGTGGCGTTCGGATCTATGCCGAATTGATCGGTTACGGCATGAACAGTGACGCCTACCATATTACGGCTCCATCTGAAGAGGGAGAGGGCGCAGTTCGGTGTATGGAACTGGCGCTCAAGGATGCCGGTATCGGCAAGGACCAGGTTGGGTACATCAACGCGCATGGTACGTCGACGATGGCGGATGCCATTGAGACCAAGGCCATCAAACAGGTGTTCGGTGAGCAGGCTTCCCGCATCCCGGTGAGTTCGACCAAGTCGATGACCGGCCACTTACTCGGGGCAGCTGGTGGGATTGAAGCGGTGTTTACGGTGCTCGCGCTTCACCATGGGATACTTCCCCCGACGATCAACTTGGATCACCCCGATCCTGCTTGCGATCTGGACTATATTCCGCACAAGGCAAGACCGGCTGCGGTGACAGTGGCACTGTCGAATTCTTTTGGATTCGGCGGGGTCAATGCCTGCCTGCTTTTCAGGAAACCAGACGCCTAGAGGCTCCAGAAAAACCCAATTTATAGACAATACACTGTTAGAATCTTGCATAATGGTTTCGATGTCAAAATATCTTCAGGATACTCAAAAAGACTGTTCAGCAAGGCCGCAGCAAGTGAAGACCGGAGGCGTACCCTCTGGGGCGCACGGTGCGACGAATAAGGAGCACCACGTCTGTGCGCGCCGCCGAGTTGGTGAGGCGGCCGGGTCCCCGTTGAGGATTCTTTCGACCCGAGAACGACGCTGGCAGACTTTTTCAGCATCCTGCTAACCGGGCCTGTGCGAGGGATATACTCGCCACTATGACTTCGGTTTCCTCCGCCGACTCACTCCAATCCTCGTTGGGCTATCGATTCAAGGCCCTTGTCTTGATCGATGAAGCCCTGACCCATTCCTCTCACGTGAATGAGCAAAAAACGGCCTCGACTCAACATAACGAACGGCTGGAATTTCTCGGCGATGCTGTGTTGTCGCTTGTGATGAGTGAGTATCTGGCCTCCGCGTTTCCGCAGTCTTCAGAGGGGACCCTCTCGAAGCTGAAAGCACAGTTGGTAAGTGAGGCATCGTTGGCCCAGGTTGCCCGCCGGCTCGGACTGGGAGAGCACCTCAAGCTCGGGCGCGGGGAGGACCGTTCTAAGGGGCGAGAGAAAGACTCGTTGTTGGCCGATGCGCTGGAAGCGGTGCTTGCGGCGGTTCATCTTGACGGAGGATTCGAGGCAAGCCGCAGGGTGACGCGCCACATTTTCGCAGAGGAACTCACGCATATTGCCGCGCAACAAGAGCAGCCTGGAGCGGGCGACTACAAGACCCAGTTTCAGGAGTGGTGTCAAAAGTGCCATGATACGTTGCCACGCTATGAAACTGTTCGAGAAACAGGGCCAGACCATCAGAAGATGTTTGAAGTGGAACTGTCCCTTCAGGAAAAAGTTATGGGCGTAGGGTCCGGACGAAGTAAAAAGGAAGCAGAGCAGCAGGCAGCAAAGCAGGCTCTCCGACAGGTAGGGACCTAATCTCGCAGGATGCTGAAAGAGACCGCCAGCGCGCGTTCTCGCATCGCTCAGAGGCTCGGAAGCACTGGAGGGTATTTTCCGTTCGCCAAGATCAATTTTACGGGCGAACGGCTACACAAAGTGCAGTCGGTACCTCCTCGCCTCTTTGCTCGCCGGGGTTGGGCGGGTGAGAAGGCTGGCCTTTTTGAGCATCCTGAAGGCTATGTTGACATTGAGACTATACTGTAAGATTCCAGCGTGTATTGTGTGCAAACTAATTTTTCCGCAGCCTGCTAGGCAGCAGGGGAGAATTGTTTTACAACGGGGTCAGTTATTATTTCAGGGAGGGTGATGATGCAGAGACGAATTATCATGAGAATGGCGGCGGTGATGCTGATGCTTAGTGTAAGTCTATTGCTGAGTATGGGCGTCCTTTTCGCGGCTGACAAGGCTCCAATGGGGAAAGCGGAAGGGGTGAAAGGTCCTAAGGCCACGATCAAGACGAAGTTCGGTGATATGGACGTCGTGTTCTTTCCCGAGAAGGCCCCTAAGCACGTTGAAAGCTTCATGACGTTGGCAAAATCAGGCTTCTACAACGGCACGATCTTTCATCGAGTGATTCCAGGGTTCATGATTCAGGGCGGCGATCCCAATACGAAAGATCTGAATAAGCCGGAGACCTATGGTCAAGGGGGACCGAGCCAGAAGCTCAAGGCTGAGT
>JBDSDL010000150.1:0-1950 GCA_039920585.1 Nitrospiraceae bacterium
TTACGGTAGCGTAGGTGTCGTGGAACACTCTTTCACCTGTCCCTTTTGCGGCGAAGAGATCTCGATGGTTTTGGACCTCTCGGTTCACCGTCACAGCTACGTCGAAGACTGTGAAGTCTGCTGCAACACCCTCGAAATCAGCTACACCGTCGAAGACGATGCCCTGGCTGAGTTCGAGGCCAAGTGTCTCGAGTAGCTGATTTAGGACATTGAGATTTATTGGGAATATCCAGGCGATCAACAATCAATTGAGAACGTCGAAGAGCAGGGCGAGCGAGACGGGCCAGACGGGGAGGCCTGATAGCTTGAGCCAGTTGGTGAGTTCGTCGACTGCGGTCACGCAGTTAGATTTTAAACCAGACTCGTTTGACCTTGGACTCTGGATCCGCCATGAGTTCACGAATCGCTTCGAAAACGACTCGAAACTGGGAATCGTACTTCTTCTCCAGCGCATTGAGGCGTCGGGCAATCCCCTTGTTCGAGCCGATCATCTCTCAAAGTTGAACGAACGCTCGCATGATGGCGATGTTCACCTGAATGGCGCGCTCGCTATGCAGTACGCTTGAGAGCATGGCCACGCCCTGTTCGTGAAGACGTAAGGGCGATACTGTCTTCCACCTCTGCCTTTTGAGGTCACAAATTGTGGCCTCAAAGCGGTCGTTTCTTCGGTTGTAATCTGGAACATAAAGTCAGCTGGGAAGCGGGTGGCGTTTCTTCTTACAGCTTGGTTGAGCACTTTCGTGGGGACTTCGTACAGTTTGGCCAGATCCGTATCCAACATCACGCGCGGAGAAGTACGGAAAATCAGGGGGCGAGCCCTTGACGGCGCAGGGTTCAGAGAATAGAGTAATCACCATGGGACGGTCTATCGTGATAGCAGCTTTCTTGTTGTGCACTTCAGTTCCGGTGTGGGCGGCAGAGGTTGAGCCGTTCGATCCGGAGGCGCCGTTCCGGCAGGGGTTGAGTACGAGTCTGCTCCGTTCACTTCTCAACGAAGCTTTCGATAGACTTGAAGACCACGTCGAGATCATGGGGAAGCTCGATCCCGATGATGTGAAAGGGGATCGAAAGGGACGTTTGCAGTTCAAGTTCTATCCTGAAGGCAAGTCCAAATCAAACGAGCATCTTGGTGCAGAAGGCTCATTCCGGGTCGCACCGGACGGTGGGCAACAGGATTGGCATTTCAAATTCACGCTGCCGAAAGATCGAAAGAATTCCCCGCTTCAGTTTCAAGACCCGCTGTAAACCCGCTCTCCCTTTGCTTCTTCCACGCATCACACAATACAAAAAAGTGTAGCGATGCCGGCGTGCATTTTCAGCGGCATGAATCCAACGCCGCACACGCCTTTCTTCGCGACGAAGGTCCCCGCTATAGGGTGGCCTGGTCGATCCTCGACTGCGCGCGTCGAACAGTTGCTCCTATACATTTTTTCAGCGAGGGGGCTGGCCTAGTCTCCACTGCGCGCATCGAGCGACCACCGCTTCATCGTGGGGGCTCTGCGAGCACAGAGACTAGCCAGCCCCCTCGCGTTCCCCTTCCAAGCTCGCTCGTATCTCTCTTTACAGGGCGGCCTGGTCGATCCTCGATTGCGCGCGACTTTTTCACCTGCCCACCCACTGGCAGATATTTTCACCCGCCCTACCCTCCGATTGCTTTGCAATCGATTTCCCGGGACGTGCCAGTAGCCCGTGCGAGGCCCTTCTGATTGGTTTTCCCTACTTTGCCCTAAGGGGAGCAGCCAGACTGTCCTTCACTGCGCGCATTGAGGGAGCACATTCTGATCGTGCGGCCTCAGCGAGCAAGAAGGATGGTCTGGCTGTTCCCCTCCCACCCCATCTCCGCCTTGCGGTTTCCTCGTCCTCCCCCTAGAATGAGTTACCCTGCGAGGTTACTATGCCCTTCTCGATTCGCCCATTCCGTCGCTTCTCTGTGCCATGCGACGTGACGTA
>JBDSDL010000151.1:0-6126 GCA_039920585.1 Nitrospiraceae bacterium
CGGCAAAGGCGTCGACATGAACGCCAAAGGTTTCGGTACGCTAAAAATCCAGGATCACCAAGATGTGAAGGCCAAGGGGGCCTATGCCAACGGCAGATGGAAAGTGGTTTTTTCGCGACCGCTCGACACCGGGCATCCTGAAGAAGATACGCAGATCACGACAGCTGGGTTTATCAATATCGGCTTCGCTGCCTGGGATGGTAAGAAAGACCCAAGCAGCGGAGAGCTGAAGGAGAAGGGCTCCCAAAAAGCCGTCTCATCCTGGTGGTATTTCCGTGCAGAAGCGCCACCAGATTATACCGGTTATTACTATGCGGCCATTGCCGTGGGCCTGGCTCTCGGATTTCAGTTCGTTCTGATCCGCAAGCTAAAGAAAGGGCATTCAGCATGAAGGCGGCTCGGCTATACGCAATGGGAGTGGTGGGTGTGCTGGCAGGTGTATGGGCCTTGGTGGCTGTGGCGGGCTGTGCCAACGAGCAGGAACAGAAGGGGCATGAACTCTATGGCCATTACTGCTCGCATTGTCACGGTGCGAGCGGAAAGCAGAACGAAGGATTCAATTGGTCCTCAATGCCCGATCCCAAGCCCAAAGATCTCACGAACAAGTCAGAGATGAGCACGTTGAAAGACGAAGACATCTTCAATACGATTTCACGCGACATGAAGGACACGAGTGAAGAGGGCGGCGATGAAATCGGCGACGACGACTTTGCCGTGCCGACCATGCCGACTTTCAAGTACACCCTATCGGAAGAGGAAGTTTGGGCCATTGTCGGTTATGTTCGCGGCCTCCACGGCATGAAGATGGAGTTTAAAGTCGAGGAGCGGAAGAAGCAGCTGGCTGCAGCGCTCCAAACGGCCCAAACCAATTTAGAACAGGCCACCAAGGCCTATGAGGCGGCCGAAAAACAAGCCAGCGAGGAAGCGGAAAAGAAAAGTGAAGCACTCAAGAAGGACGTCGAGCCAGACGAGTCCTCCTATGCCGACGAGCTAGCAGTCATGATCAAAGCGAAAAAAGAACTCGATGCCGCACAGGCTGTCATGACGAATCTCGTGACGAGACCAGGAAAAGGCACAAGCGTTCCCAGACCGGATCTCACGATAAAGCCGGACCAGCTAGCAAAGACGGTAGCGTACGGCCAACGGCTCTATGAAAATAAGTATGGCTGCAACGGTTGCCATAGTATTGGCCCAGATGGCGGCAAGGTCGGACCTGCGCTCGATCGGGCGGGATTCAGATTGAATGGGACCTGGGTCTATCGGTGGTTGAAGAACCCACAGGCGATGAATGCGGAAACCAGGATGCCGGCGCTTGGGCTCAGCGATGCCGATGCCAAGGCTGTCACACTGTATCTTACGACATTGAAATCGATGACGACCGAGGAAGATACCCAGAAGGCTGCAGCTGCAGCTGCAGCGGAAAAGGCTGAGGCAGAAAAGGCTGCGGCCAAGGCCAAGGAAGAGAAGGCCAAAAAATAAGCTTTTGAGAACTGAGAAAAATTTGATCTATCGGTCCGTCTCCTTGATTTGCTTGAATGAAGCTAACCAGATAGACCGAATAGACCAGACGTACTATTTGAACAAGACTGGCTGCGGACTGTTTCCTCTTCCTCCGTTACAGCAGAAATCCTGCAATCATTCCAATAAAGACTGCGGCTCCTACCCATACATGCTGCTGAAACATGTGGGAAGCGGTGGGAGTCGGTATGGTCTGTCTAAGTTGTAGGGATTGCCTCAGACACCACACTCCAATGGCAGCGAGCGCTGCATAGTAGATCCAACCGATGTGGGCGAACCAGCCTGCGAGCCCCAGCAGCAGCAGCATCGCGCAGAAGACTGCGCCGACCGCAATCCACGTCGACGAACCGAACAACAGCGCTGAGGATTTCACACCGATCCGACGATCGTCCTCCCGATCTTGAAGCGCGTAGATCGTATCGTATCCGATCGCCCAGCAGACCGTCGCGGCAAACAGGCACAAGGCCGGTGCTTCGATGACCCCCAGCGAGGCGGTCCAAGCCATGATGGTGCCCCAGCCAAAGGCGATACCCAACATCGCTTGCGGAATGTGGATCACGCGTTTCGCAAAGGGGTAGAGGCCTGCTAAGAGGACGGCGATTGGGCTCAAAAGCATCGTCAATGGGTCGAGGAGCAGCACGAGCATTCCGGCCAGCAAGAGGAGGAAGCCAACGACCAGCAGTGCATGTGTCGAGCTCAATTCACCCGACGCGAGTGGCCGTACCCGCGTGCGTGTCACATGACGATCGAAGGATCGATCCGCTAAATCGTTCAGCACGACTCCCGCGCTGCGCATCACGAAGGACCCAGTGACGAAGATAGCGAACAAATGTAGTGGGGGCATGCCGTGAGCAGCTAAGACCAATGACCATAGAGTCGGGAACATCAGTAGCCAAGTTCCAGTCTGGTTCTGGAGGCGGATGAGGCGGCTGACGGCAGACCAGGAAAAGCGCGGCGGTGATGGGGATTCAGGTGCTGGTGAAAGAGACTCGGTCATGCGGGTGAACTTAGCCGAGGGGTGTTGGGCTGTCAACCGCGAGACACGCAAGCTGGTTTCTCTTGTTTATTTGGTTTGTCTGGTTTGTTTGGTTGGACGAAACTAACCAGATAAACAAAACAAACCGGGCTCGTTTCGTTCGCCGGGTTGTACTCGCTGGATGCTTTTCTGTATAAGAATGATTGTGCAGATGATTGATCCAGCGCATCGGTCCTTTCTGTTTCGTGCAGCCTCAGGGGTTGTCGTGGGGTTGTGTATTGCGACGTTGGCGGGCTGCTCGCTCTTTTCGAGTCGAGACGGCGAAACCATCGGATACTTTCTTCCGTTGACCGTCCATCTTCGATCAGACCCCAGCATCGTTAGAGCCCAACTGACCTATCAGGATGCCTGCGGCCAGACGCAATCCTTACCGATCAGTGTTCCGTTACAAGAATCGCTCAGGCGAAAAACAGGTCGCGTCTTTGAAAAGGTCATGACAGGTGAGACTAGACTTTCGTCGATGCCGGATGGCTTTGTCGATGCATCGCTGGGTTTGGCCCATGTCGATCTCGCTATCGTTCGAAAGGCGAACAAACGTTATCCAGCCACGGTGACCCTGGGATTGGACTTTGCCTACAAGGCCGCCGACGGCACGGTCCTCTACAGCAAGAAAATACAAAGCATCGGGCGTGGAGAGGTCGAAGTGACCGAGGCTTCGTGCGAGGTGAAGGGGCTCGATGCGATTGCCCAAGAGGCCATGGGATATGTGACGGATGGCATGGCTAAGCAACTCGGGACGTCGAACATGATTGTCGATGCCGCTCAAGCACGCCAGGCTGGTGGCTCCAAGGCGGCCCCGTTGCAGTTGTCGGCATCCGTACCTGTGCCGGTTTCAGTGGGTGGACCTGCCACGGTGATATTCCGGGCCATCGTCCGTCACGAAAATCGCGACCAGGTGTTCCACAGCGGTGAAGCTGTCGCAATCGAAATTGAAGTGAAGAATGAAGGGCCTGGAACCGCACAGGCTGTCGAATTGTTGGTGACCGCCATGCCGACCTCGATCGAGCGGATTCCCAGCGTGGTCACCATCGGCGATCTTCAGCCTGGCGAGGTAAAACACCTGACATTGGACGGTAACATCGGCACGGTCAAAGACGCCGTGCAAGAGGAGCTGACGCTGATGTTGCGAGCAGGAGCCCCATCGGTCCAACTGCCGTCCGCCAAGAAGTTTCTGGTAGCGATGAAGCCTGAGTCTGCGACGGAGACTCTGGCTCTGCCGGTCGATGTCGATCAGCTGCCGAAACGGAACGGCTTACTCAAACAGCCGAAGGCCGTCGGCATTGTTGTTGGGGTGGGGCAGTTTCGGGAGCCCGGTATTGCAAAGGTCAAGTACGCCGCACGAGATGCGGAGGTCATGGCCGCGTATCTTCAATCGATTGGAGGGATTCCACCCGAGCGTGTGCGTATCCTCGTGGACACCCATGCCCTCAAGAGCGATCTGGCTGAGGTCTTGGAAGAATGGCTGCCGAAACACGTGGACCCCACGACTGTCGTCTATGTCTTAGTCACGGGACGGGGAGTGGTTGAGCCAGCCACTGGCGCAGTGTCGATGTTGGCGTTCGATAGTACGGCCACGTCAGGCACTAGTCGGTACTCGCTTCGCCGGTTGCAGGAATCCTTGGCCAAATTGCCGATTCAACAGGCCGTCGTGATGCTCGATCTCTCGCTGGAGCTGGCGCCAGGCACAGAGGCCGCCGGTACGATCGCCCCGTTGTGGGAACAGGAAGGCAGTGGGAAAGACAAGATCATGTGGATAATCGGCAACCGCGCTGTCCAACAGGCGCACGCGTACGATCCCGGCCAGCACGGGCTGTTTACCTATCATCTCTTGAAAGGGTTTGGTGGCTTGGCCGATCTCGATAAGGACGGCACCATCCTCGTCGGCGAACTCTGCATCTACACCAAGCAGCAGGTGCGCAAGGTAGCCCGGGAACAGTATGGCAACGAACAGGAGCCCCTCTGTCTCCCCGGGCCAGGCCAGGGGGCCTTGGTCAGACTGCAGCCCGTTGCTCGGTTCAAATAGTTTGGAATTCAGAACTGCGCTCTACTACCGGTCCTCCTCCAAACAGATTGGGTTCATTGACAGGTCCAAAGCCCGGTCTGTATCATGGCCCGACCTTTTCAAGCGCCCGTGCCCATTCAGATCAACGACCCCTAGCCGGCGTAGCTCAGTTGGTAGAGCAGCGGTTTCGTAAACCGCAGGTCGCCTGTTCGATCCAGGTCGCCGGCTCCAGTGATTTCCACCACTTCCGATGGAAACCGTTCCTCTCCCATCTGACCATCCCGTGTCTGGTTGCGGATAGTTGCGGATTGCCCCTCTATTTTCGATTTATCCACAGTCTCATCCAGTCGATCGACCGCTTGCCGGTTTGACCCGGGTATCCAGTGGCAATACAGGTCTACCGTGACTTGAATCGAGCTATGTCCCATTTGCTCTTTCACGTAGGCCGGGGATTCACCGTTTGTGAGCAATCGGGTTGCGAAGGTATGGCGGAGATCATGGATCCGGATACGGCGAAGCCCTGTCTTGTCGAGCAGCTTGTAGAAGACCCGATGCCGCACATTGTCAGGATCGAGCATCTTGCCGAGTTCGTTCGTAAATACCCATTCCGGCTTCTTCCGATCGTTCCCTAAGGCCTCGAGGTCCTGATTGACGAGGTGTTGTCGTAAGACTTCCGATAGACGCGTCGACAGATCTATACGCCGGCTCTTCCCGTTCTTCGGGGTCGTCAATCGACCATTGGTGAAGTTTCGCTTGATTTGGATAAACCGGCCCCGAAAATCCAGGTCTCCTGGTTGTAGCGCGATCGCTTCACCGATCCGGCATCCCGTGCGAAGGAGCATGAGAAACAGTGGGTAATAGGCTGGGCAGCGTTCTTGAACAGCGTTGAGGAAAGCGGTCTCCTCGTCATGCGAGAAGGGGTTGACGTCGTCGGCCTTCGCTTTGAGTTTTAGGATCTTGCCAGGTCTCAGTGCCGGGTTATGTTGCACCAAACCATCCTCATTGGCCTGCGTGAAGATAGAAGACAAGCAGCAGAGGATGTGGTGTACGGTTCGAGCTGATCGTTGATGGGATGGCTTTGTGAAAGTAAAGGTTCCGGATTCAGCCCGCTTCGACTTTGTGATGAACGATTCACGCTTGGCAATTGCAAACTCACGAACCGTTTTTCGGTCGATCTCGCTCAGATGCTTCTCGCCAAACGCCGGCAACAAGTGCGACGCCAAAATGACTTTGTACGCTCGATAGGTGGTGTGCTTCAGCCCGCGCGAATCGCAGCCTTCCAGCCACTTCTCCGCATACGGCCCGAAGATGGGACCGGCTAGCAGAGGTGTCGCGAGCGCCGGCGGATCCGGTTGACCAAGGACGAGTTCTCGAATGGAGACGGTGACGCCGTTCCGCCGATTCGTCTCGATGAGGTCGAGTTTCTCAGTAATGCGCTTCGCGATTTCTTCCGCCGCGCGCTTGCCCTGCGGAATGAACTGCGCTCGCCGTTTATTGTTCCAGTCTGTGAAGATCCACCAGCGCCCGCTTCCTGGCGGCCGCTCGCGTACTTTGACAGCCATAGCTCTAC
>JBDSDL010000152.1:0-2995 GCA_039920585.1 Nitrospiraceae bacterium
CAAACAGGTGTAATGCGGCAGCTTGATCTCGTGGCACTGCGGACAGACGGACATGCCTGGCGGGGTGATGCGCAGTTTTTGTGTGCGCCGCTTGTCGCGTCGTTCCCGTGAATGTTTATGTTTCGGATTCGGCATGGCAACTCCTTCTCACCTTCGATAACAGGCGGTCACGCTATGATGCTGACGATCCGCCGGTCTTGCGTTTCATGCTCTGGACCACCCGAAATGTCGGAATCGGTGGTTCCAGGGCACACTGACAGGATACTTCATTCAAATTTTTCCCACATTGCGCACAGAGCCCCAAGCAATCGTCGCTGCAGAGCGGCTGCATCGGCGCAGAGAGGATCACATGTTCACGCAACATAGGAGCCAGTTCCAACTGATTGCCCTGATAGTGGTATTGATC
Source organism: Nitrospiraceae bacterium (assembly GCA_039920585.1). Lineage (GTDB taxonomy): Bacteria > Nitrospirota > Nitrospiria > Nitrospirales > Nitrospiraceae > Palsa-1315. Next base: position 407 of record JBDSDL010000152.1, read on the forward strand.
GTCGGGCTCCTCTTCTGGTTCGGCCTCCACAACCTCCGCGCGCGCCTTTCGATGATCGACTCGCTTCGGATGACGCGGCGCCGACTTGGGCTCCGGAATAAAGGCCGCCCGTACAGAAAAAGCCAGCGGATCCTCAAACTCCGTCAAGCACCGCACACATTCACGGACAATCGTACCTTCCAACACACCGGTCACGGCGACCAGCCCCTCGATGTTGGTCAGGTCCAGACTCACCGCCAGCGGACTCGGGAACACCGCATCATCCTCGGTGAGGTCGAGTTCCTCAGCCGTCACCTCGCCGACCAGCGAAAGTCCATCGACAGTGATGTCAGCCAGCAGCGGTCTGAGCAATTCCATCGTGGCGCCTACCTGCATTCCCATCCCCAACGTGACCAGTTATCGCTCTTCTGCAAAACTGATGAGCGCAATGTGCCGAGCCCGCTTGACGGCGGCCGTCAATTCGCGCTGGTGCCTCATGCAATTGCCGGAGATGCGCCGTGGGACAATCCGACCCCGCTCAGTCAAAAAGTTTCTCAGCAGCCCGACGTCTTTGAAATCGATCGACCCCTTGTCGATACAAAACCTGCAAGGCCGTCTACGTTGGAAAAACCGTCCGCCACCGCCGCCGTCTCGGTCTCCGCCTTGTTGTTGTTCACGCTCCATAAAAACCGTCTCCCTATTTATTAGACATGCTCGTCGGGTTCAAACCCGGCATCATCGTGCACAGGCGCCTCAGCCCCGCCACCCCCACCGCCATCCTGGCGTTTCGGCATGAACGTCACCGTTTGGGCCACCACCTCGTGCTTGCTGCGCTTCTGGCCGTCTTCCGTTTCCCACCGGCGCTGCTGCAACCGCCCATCGACGATGATTCCGTTCCCTTTGCTGAGATATTGCCCGCAATGTTCCGCCTGCTTGCCGAAGACGACAATGTCGACAAAACAGACTTCTTCTTTTAATTCATCGCCCTGCTTATACCGCCGGCTGACCGCAAGGCCCAAACTGGCCACCGGTATCCCGTTCGGCGTGTACCGCAGCTCAGGGTTCCGTGTGAGGTTCCCGAGGAGAACGACTTTATTAAATCCGGCCACCGGCAAATTCCTCCGATGACGTCTCGATCGGTCGTGGCGGCACCAGTTCTTTTTTGAGGTGGACGGTCAAAAACTTGATGATCGTGTCTTCCAGCCGATAAGACCGCTCTAATTCGCCGACCGTAATGTTGGGCGCTCGGAAGTAGAAGTAGGCGTACGTCCCCTTCCTCTCCCGCTTCACCTCGTAGGCGAGTTTCTTCTTACCCCAGTTTTCTGATTTGATGAACTTCGCGCCGGTCTTCTCTGCCACAGCCTTCATCTTCTCGATCAAGGCCGTGGTCTCCTGGTCGGAGACGGACGAACGAATAATGAACAGAGACTCGTAGAGCTCCATGCAGCAATCCTCCTGGACAAAGGCCCCCAACAAGGTTGGGAGCGAGGTGTGGGCACGCTGGATTCAGCCAGCGCGAAGGGGTGAAGCTAACACAGGCTTCCAGAAAGTGTCAATTAAGTAAGGCGCCGATGGGCGTGCCATTGGTCCATCCGTCAGGGCTTCGGCTCGCCCCCACTACGCCTCGCATCGCTCTGAGCAGACCTCTCTAGAGAAGCGGGACCCTATGAGACTCTGCGTACAGGAAAGTGGAAACTGACTGAGTCCGTGCAGGCTGCTCAAAAAGGTCATCCAACGAGGCCGCAGACGAGTTGAAACCGGAGGCGTACCCTCTGCGCACGGTGCGACGAATAAGGAGCACCACGTCTGTGCGCGCCGCCGAGTCAGTGAGGCGGTCGGGTCCCCGTTGAGGATTTCGACGAGCTGAGAACGAAGATCGGGAAAAGGCGCGTCCTGGCGCGCCGGGGCTGGGCGGGTGGAGTATTGGCCTTTTTCAGCAGCCTGCTACACGTTGAAGCGGAAGTAGACAATATCCGCTTCCTTAATGACGTAATCCTTGCCTTCAAGCCGGAAGAGCCCCTTCTCCTTCACCTTCGCTTCCGATCCGCAGGCCAACAGATCGTCGTAGTGATAGACCTCGGCGCGGATGAAGCCACGCTCCATATCGGAGTGGATCTTGCCCGCCGCTTGGGGAGCTTTCATGTTTTTCGGAATGGGCCATGCGCGGGATTCGATTTCGCCGGCGGTGAAGAAGGTCACGATATTGAGCAGGGTGTAGGCTTCACGGGTCAGCCGTACAAGACCCGACTCCATCAGCCCCATCTCTTTCAAGAAGTCGGTTCGTTCGGATTCGGGTAACGTGGAGAGTTCCGCTTCGAGCTGGCCGCAGATCGTGACGACGCGTGCGCCGCGTTTGTCGGCGAACTCGCGTACCGCTTTCACCATCGCCTCATCGGCGCTGGCCTGTTCCGATACATTGGCCACGAAGAGCACCGGCTTTGCCGCCAGCAATTGACATTCATCGAGTACCACACGCTCTTCGGGGGTATAGGTCAGGTTGCCCAGCCACTCACCCTTGTCGAGCAATCCAATCAGTTTGTCGATGAACGCCAACTCAAACGCGGCTTTCTTATCGCCTGCTCGAACTTTCTTTTCCGTTTTCTGTTTCCG
>JBDSDL010000153.1:0-5486 GCA_039920585.1 Nitrospiraceae bacterium
AGCGGCTCCACCTTGCGCAACTCACAACATTGATCGGGCTGGCGCGCCCAGAGGGCGTCACCATGCTGCGCCGCTTGCTGCTCCGGCGTGAGCAACGACTTCACCTGGATGACCTGCTGCGGTTGCAACCCATAGCGCTCAATCACGCGATCACGCGTAGCATAGGTCTCAGGAAAAAGAAAATCCGTATCGAGATAGAAGAGCGGCACGGAGGGATTGATGCGGTGAACCATGTCCAGGAGCACGACGTCCTCCGCCCCAAAGCTGCATGCAAGCACAATCTTCGGCGCATACCGCTTGATCGCGGCAGCCAGCACCTCTTGTGGCTGCTTCGCTTCGAACGACTCGCCCCAAGCCTTCAGCTCTTCCGATGATCGTTCCATTTCACTCTCTCACTCACTCCACCACCTGTAGGAGAGACCCCTGGGTCGGTCACCTGCGGCCATCGAGCGAGCACATTCCGATCGTGCGCGCTCTGGGAGCAGAGACCGCCCAGGTATCTCTCCTAACTCATTCCACTTTTTCGACCAGAATCCGATAATGATCCGCGGCGGCTTCGAGTGGTTCCTGGATCAACAACAGATGTCCGTCGTTTTTCAAACTCATCGGCACATTCTTGATGGGTTCGCCCGCATCGAGCCAGACTTCCAAACGTTCACCCGCATCCATCATCTCCAGCTTCAGCTTGGTCTTCACATAATTCATGGGACAGGCAACCCCGCGCAAGTCGTAGACTGGTGCGCTGGATGCAGCAGGCGCGGCCACAGAAACGACAGCCGGCTTGATCTCGGATGGTACGCTGGTCGTAACCGCCGCTGCCTTGTCCGCCGGCGCCAATTTAAGATCTTGCCCCATCTGCTCCGTGGCGGCACGACAGGCATCGACAAATCCCTTGGCAAAGACCATCTTGTCGCGAGCCGATTCACTCGTTGTGTCCTTGGGCCCTAAATCACCGACCCGCTTCCTCAGTTCCCGATACATCGCTGGAACGATGCCTTTTTGTGCGATCCGGCTGTCGAATTCAATAAAGGTTTCTGCATCCGTCGAAGGCTCAAGTCCTTCCGTGACCAGCAACGCCTTGGCAGCGGCTAACACGGCGCGATACGACTTGTTCACCGAGACGGAATATTGATGGTTATCGACAAGCAGCTTGGCTTGATAGAGTTCCTGGTCGGCTTCGAGAATGCCATTTTCGATCATTTCAAGCGCGCCACCCGCGCACTCACCAGGACCGAGATCCTCCAAGACAAACTCTGCTTCACCTTCCCAGTCGTAGTAGAACGTCGCATCGTCTTGAAAGGATGGAACGATGGTGTACGGGATCAATTCGTCCTTCAGTTTGACCTTGCCGACACGATCGATGAAGGCAGGTAGCCCTTCCCCGGAGAGACGGTCACGCCGATACACGTCAATCAAGTGCGTGATCGCCGCTGACACACTCTTGGCCGGCAACTTGACTACCATCTGCCCGATCTTCGCTGTCCCGTTGACTCGTCCTCCCAAATGCAATTCATAGAAGGGCGCGACGTGCTCCCCAATGCGCTTCCCCACTCCATGCAAGCCGATCGTGGCGATATGGTGCTGAGCGCAGGAGTTGTGGCACCCGCTGATCTTGACCGTCACATCCTTCAGATCTTCGGGGACCCGCCCGGCCGGGAATACCTCTGCCAAGGCTCGTGCGAGCCCCTTTGAGGACGTGATCCCTAATCCGCATGTGTCGGTGCCGGGACAGGCGATAATATCTTCGACCAACTCGGCGCCGGGATCGGCCAAGCCCTGTGAGGCCAAGTCGGCATAGAGATCGGCGATGCGTGACTCCGGTATCCATCGAATGATCATGTTCTGATTGATCGTCGTCCGAATATTGCCATTGGAGTAACGATCCGCAAGATCCGCGATGAACAGCATCTGCTCCGCCGTAAGATCGCCCATAAACAACTTAGTCACTGCAGCGACGTAGCCCTCTTGCTTCTGGCGCACCACATTGGTCCGTCGCCACATCTCAAACGGCGTCCCCGCCGGCGCGCCATTGACATGCCCGTTGGTCGGCATCGCTGCCTGCTTCGACCCATTCGACATCGGCATGATGAGAGGAACTGGTTCATCCGGATACGACAGTAACGTGATGGGCTCATGGGTGGGACGGGCATGCCCCATCGACACGTAGGCCTCTTCCCATCGACGTTTGAACTCCGCAAAGCCCAGCTTTTCGATCACAAATTTCATCCGGGCCTTCGTACGATTTTTTCGATTACCCAAGGTATCGAACACCCGAATCACGGCTTCCACGCTTGGGATAAGCTCATCCATCGGGGTGAATTCCCGAAGGACCTGCGCGAGCCGGGGGGCCGAGCCGAGGCCGCCGCCTGCGACCATGCGAAAGCCAATGACTCCATCAGCGCGCTTGGCTGCGAGAAGCCCGATATCGTGAATCGGTGTGAGTGCGCAGTCCTGCTTACAGCCGGAGAAGGCAATTTTGAATTTACGCGGGAGGCTCTGGTTAAGCGGATTTCTCAAGAGATGGAGCGCGACGGTTTTCGCATAGGGCGTCACGTCGAACACTTCCCCCTGGCAGATCCCGGCAAGATGACAAGCCGTCACATTGCGAACCGTGTTGGCGCACGCTTCTCTGGTCGTCAAACCGACCTCAGCGAGCCCGCGCATGATTGTCGGCACGTCCTGTAATTCAACAAAATGCAACTGGATATCCTGGCGCGTGGTGACATGCCCAACGCCGGTGGCATATTGCTCAGTCAGTTCTGCAACCCGACGCAGCTGATTCGCCGTCAACCCGCCGAATGGGATCTTGATTCGGATCATCTGGACACCAGCTTGCCGCTGGCCGTAAATGCCATACTGGAGACGGAAAGGCCTAAACAGATCGGCCGAGACGTCGCCCGAAACCATGCGCATCGCTTCAGCTTCGAATGTCTCGATCTCCTCGACAACGGCAGGAGGAACGGGCTCTGTCTTGATGGGAACCGTACTGAGTAGTGTGCGACTCATAGGTGACCTCAAATGTGGTACATCAACGACCGCTCTTGCTCAAGCATTCGCTGCTGCCCGGCTAATTCTTCCACGCTGATGGCTTCGAGCACATGGCGCTCTGCTTGATGGACCTGCTCCCAAACCTTCCCAAGCAAAAGCTCTGGTTTGCTGAGTCGCCGCCCCTGCCCACTGCCAGCTCCACCACTCGGGAGTGAAAGCGGACCATCAAGTGCCTCGAGGATTTCGACAACCGATACCTCGGACGGTTTCTTTGAAAGCACGTAGCCCCCCTGCGCTCCTCGAAGACTCGAGACAAGACCGGCCTTCTTCATCCCATGAAGAACTTGTTCGAGAAACCGAGCAGGGATGGCTTGCCGACGCGCAATTGATTTCGCTTGAACTGGCGCTGTTCCGAGATGCATCGCTAAATCGACAGCTGCCATGATTCCATAGGTTGCTCTGAGGGATACCTTCATACATGAGTATTCCGGTAGGAATTAAAACACATATCATGCCTTATACTCCCTGAAAAGCTCTGTTGTCAAGCAGCCTATCGTTGAAGATCCCGAGTGCACAGTAGTATCAGGAATGCTGAAACGGTTCGCCAACACGAGAAATGTTGAGATTGCGGCTGAGGTTAAAAAAGAGTCAGATCTTCGCTCGACCTCAGTCTACTTCCGTCTCGCGTGCCACCACTGTTTTTCCGCTACCTATTCGAGCGCTTCGCCTGCACTAACCAGGAGCGAATCTGTCGAGGGGATTGAACTTCATTCATACCGGTCACGCGCGCTTGGCACGGAACAAAAATGCTTGAGCTCATGAAGTGTCTAATCAAGACATTGACCTTCACTCGCTAAGGCAAGATCGCTCACCCGGCGAGAGAAGACCATCCTGTTTCCTGAGCGCAAACCAATAAGAAATGCTCCCTCTATATTTTCCTGGTTGACATCAAATTGGCTCTGGGCAATAATCACCCCGCTTCACCGGCTTTTCCTCCTGGAATCTTCATGTCACCTACGTCGTCTGTCTTCAGTATTTTGTTGCTTGGTGGCGACCAGGACATCCAGAATCAGTTCAAGCACGCGTTCAAAGATGCCTCCGTGACTGTGGCGAAATACTCGTCCACGCTACCGAAGGACGTAACGCGCCGCACGTTTGATGCGGTCATCGTCGAATTGAAACCAGGCTCATCCGGTGAAACCTCCGTCATACCTGCCAACATCGATCTCACACACACATTGGTGATCGTCGGTTCTCGAACTGTACTGAAACGAGCCTCCAAGTTCATGCTGGCGATGGCGCAACAGAAACCGGCGGAAGCCAATGGGAAAGCCGGCCTATCCCTTGAGGACTATCTCGAATGGAAGATGGGGGACTTTGTCAAAGGGATGCGAAACGGTTCTGGGCAGAACCTGCACCCCATGTTGATCAGTGCCATTGAACGTCCTTTGATCACCAAGGCACTTCAGGAAACCAGAGGCAACCAGATTCAGGCGGCAGAACTGTTGGGGTTGAATCGTAATACCCTCAGGAAGAAGATCCACGACTTGCACATTCCCATGAAACGGAATAGGACCGCGCAGACGCGAGAGGGCTGAAATGTCTGCGTACATTCCCGGAAGGCCGGACTGATGTGGATGCGGTAACAGCAAACGTCGGTGACAAGGAGTCGCGTAGTTCAACTCAAAAATAGGAGGGGTACGATGACGAAAGAAGAGCTGATCGCAAAGATGGCGGCATCCGCCGGCATCACGAAGGTTGCAGCAGGCACTGCATTACAGGCCTTCACCGGAGCGGTGACTACGTCCCTAAAAAAGGGGCAGCGCGTCTCGCTGGTGAATTTTGGGACCTTTACGGTAGCAAGGCGGAAAGCCCGTCTCGGACGCAATCCCAGAACCGGTGAGGCACTTCGGATTCCCGCAGCCAAAGTCCCAAAATTTTCGGCAGGGAAAATCTTGAAGTCAGCCGTCAGGTAACACCGTACGATTGCCAGATCGTACATCTGGCGAACAAACGAGTAGGGGACATACTTCACCTAGGAGTATGTCCCCTACTCGTTTGAGTTTCAGTGTGACATCTCTTTGACCGGTGCGGTAGCCTGAGCAGTGGCGGTGAAACGAAAACGATCGGCTACACATGTAGAGCCGTTGTGCGGAAGGTCTTCGGACCCGGGTTCAACTCCCGGCGCCTCCACCAAACAACTCGCGGGGAATGGGAGATAGCAACCCGTTCTCCGCTGGTTCATGGCAAGCCACATACAATTACGCGGACTTCGTCGGCGAGTCGAATGGGGCTCCAACCCTCGTCGAGAGGCTCACGCTCGTAGAGTCCCGTCTCCCCTTGTTCGTGCCCCGGTGTTCGCACTTTCACCCTAGATTTGTCCTCCTCCTTTTCGGTACCCTGACAGGCTGGCCGTGCGTGGGTGAGCGGGTGCGTTCCCGTCCGCGTTGCCTCTGGAGTGAGACGAGCATGTGGGCTCAACGGATGGTTCCTGTCGT
>JBDSDL010000154.1:0-2554 GCA_039920585.1 Nitrospiraceae bacterium
AGGAGAACGGGTGCTTATTGTGGATGACTTGCTGGCTACAGGAGGCACGGCAGCCGCGACGGTGTCTCTCGTTCAGCAGTTGGGAGGCGTGATCGCCGGGCTCGACTTTCTCGTGGAACTCCAGGGCCTTAAGGGTCGAGACAAACTCGTCGGCCACCCCATCCATTCGACAATCCTCTATCCGTAGCCCCGTTCAGCCTCTTCCCCTCAACCGCTTGTAAAAGGCGGGAGTGCCATGCTATGAATGCCGAACTTTTTCGGCTATTCGACGTTCATCACAGGAGTCGTATCCGCCATGGCAACAAAAACTCCCGCCAAGAAGAAACCGGCAGCGAAAGCCAAAACGCGGGCGAAGATCAAGAAACCAGCGAGCAAACCAAAGAGTACTCCAATTGTGGTCCCCGAAAAATCTATCAGTATGGCCGTCTCTCCCCTAGCTGCCAAACCAAAAGAATCGGCTAGAGAACGCGAAGACCGAGAGCGCCGCCGCCAAGTCCTCCATCAGATGTTGATGCGGAAGCGCCAGGACATTATCAAAGAGATTGAGGGGAGTCTGGGCCAGTCCCTTATCGAAGATAAACAGCGGCGACTTGAGTCCGCACGCGACGTCGGTGATCAAGCCCTCATGGATCTCGATCGCGAGCTAGGCATTTCCTTGATGGAAATGCGCAATCGCCGCCGGCAGGCCATCGATGAAGCGTTGACGAGGCTCAACGAGGGCACCTACGGTATCTGCGCGGAGTGTGGCGTAGAGATCAGCGAGCGGAGATTGGAAGCCGTCCCGTTCGCGAAGCTCTGCGTCGAATGTCAGTCAAAAGAAGAATTGCTGGAAAAAATCGAGCGAGAAGAAGATCGCGACTAACTGTTTCTCCAAGTACGCGATTGCTCTAGTTCCTTCCTCACGTGGTCCCCATCCCAACAACTATGCCTTGGCTCTGCCTTCGTTAGGTGAGGCTCGCGTTCTGTGACCACCCTTGATACCCTGCATCGTCTGTGGGAGTGAGTCTGATGAAACCAACGAGTCATCGAGCCGTCGTCTTGGCGAGTGGGGGGCTGGATTCCACCGTCACGGCAGCGATTGCCAAGCAAGAGGGTTACGAACTCTTCTTCCTCACCATAGCCTATGGACAACGGCATGCCGTGGAGGTGGAGCGAGCTCGGCAGGTCGCAGCCGCCTTGGGCGTAGCGGATCATTTGGTGATGAATCTGGATCTTCGCGCCATCGGCGGGTCAGCCCTCACCGGTCCAGCGGCAGTACCCAAGGACCGAGCGGGTCACGAGAGGAGCAGGACCATTCCAGCCACCTATGTGCCGGGCCGTAATCTCATCTTCCTCTCAATCGCGGCAGCGCATGCGGAGGTCGTGGGAGCGTCTCTCATCTATTTTGGCGCGAACGTGCTCGACTATTCCGGCTATCCGGACTGCCGACCTGAATTCATTCACGCGTTCGAAACGGCAGTAAAGGAAGGCACGAAGGCAGGCATGGAAGGGAGCTCCCTCCATGTCAAAGCCCCCTTACTAATGTTGACGAAAGCGGAAATCATCCAACGAGGGATCGAACTGCATGTCCCGTTTCATTTGACCCATAGTTGTTACGATCCGGTGGGAGACCAGGCTTGTGGGCGATGCGATAGTTGCGTGATCCGGCTGGAGGGATTTGCGAAGGCTGGGGTTGTGGATACCATCCCATATGCGATATAAAGCGTGACTCGCGAGACTTGTGAGAAAAGCGAGACTGGTTGGAAGTTTACTCTCGCTCACAATTCACGAATAGCCTGGACCAGCGATACTGACTCTATGAAAATCACGACGACAAAAATGTTTCAGATCGGAGTGTGTTTGCTAGGCCTGGGCCTTCTCGCGGCCTGCGATTCCACACAGCCGACACAGACAGCCGTGAGCAGCGCTGTACCGGCCGAGTTCCAAATGGGCGAAACCACATTCAATACAAACTGTGCGGCCTGTCATGGGAAACAAGCGGCGGGAACCGACCACGGACCTCCGTTGGTGCATAAGGTCTACGAGCCCAACCATCACGGAGACCAGGCCTTCCAACGAGCGGCGGCCAACGGCGTTCAGGCGCACCATTGGCAATTTGGCAACATGCCGAAGATCGACGTCGTCACTCCCACCGATGTCGATCAGATCGTGAAGTATGTGCGATGGTTACAACGCCAGGCAGGCATCCAATAACGGCAGGATGTCCTAAAAGCCCGCCAGCTTCGTTCTCGGCTCATCGAAATCCTCAACGTACCCCAGAGGGTACGCCTCCGGTTTCGACTCGCCTGCGGCCTTGCTGAACGGACTTTTTGAACATCCTGCCCAATCTAGACTCCCCCCCTTTCCCCTCGATAGTCTCTCGATGGGATTCGATGCAAGCCTCGGACTGATCATCCGTCTACAGAGATTGGTGGGAACCCACAATGTCCCAGTTTTCCGCCCTCTACGTTGTGTAGTCGGGTTCTTTCGCGGCGGCACTTTCATAGACAGGTTTTACCGTGGCAATGAATTGATGAAACCAATCCTTTAGGAATTCAGCGAACCAATGTCCGAC
>JBDSDL010000155.1:0-21069 GCA_039920585.1 Nitrospiraceae bacterium
CCCATTCCGTTGACCGAACGATTTTATGTCGGTGGCATCAATACAATGCGTGGATTCGTGTTCGGGCGCGCGGGACCGGTGACCGACACTAATTCCCTGCTCGGCGCATCCAAACAGTTGATCTTCAACAACGATTTTATCTTTACGATTTCCTCTGAGGCCAAATTGAACGGGGTGATTTTCTTCGACTACGGGAAAGGCTTCGATGACGATGAGCCGCTCTCGTCCAAGTTGCGGAAAACGGTTGGACTAGAGGGGCGATGGATTTCACCCTTTGGCCCCCTTCGCGCTGCCTATGGGATTAATCTGGATCCCAACCCCGGAGAGCGCAAGGGGGTGTTCGAGTTTACCATCGGCACATTGTTCTAAATGGAGAAAATCTTTGACCGGAATGCGAGGTAGGGGTGTGATCCAACGTAGTATCGTTATTCGGAAGATGTTCGGCACAGGAGGGCTGTTGATGGCGCTCCTCGTTGTGTCCGGCTGTGCTGCCGGCGGGGCTAAAGTCGAAGGGAAGGTAGGGGTTGTCGATCCGGCCCGTGTCCTTAACGAGACGAACACCGGCAAGAAGGCCAAGGATTCCTTGAGCGTATTTTCCAAGAATCGCCAGGCGCTGATTGAGATGGATGAGAAAGAGCTCCGCCGCATGGAAGAGGATTTCGGGAGGCAGGCCAGTGTGTTGAGTGCGGCTGCGAAAAAGGAGCGCGAAGATCAGTTTCGGCGCCGGGTAGCGGAGTACCAGCAGAAAGCGGGCGACATGAATAGAGAGGTTCAGGAAAAGCAAAAAGATGTGCTCGAAGGATTCCGTGAGAAGGTGGGACTCGTCGTGGGAAAAGTATCGAAGCGCCTCGGATTACAGGTCGTCATAGATAAGGGGAAAGGCGGCCCCACATTATATAGCGAGGAGGGGCTCGATATCACAGGCCAGGTCATCGATGAATTTAATCGGGAATATCCGTAGGCGAGACGCGTGGGACGGTTGATTTGGTTCGTCTGGTTTGTTTGGTCTATCTGGTTGGCCTAGTTCAACTAAACAAACCAAAAAGACGAGAGAAACCAGTGGGAGGATTCGATGAAACGAGCAGGGGTGACTGGTCTGATCGGTGCAATGGCATTGTGGCTGGCGATGGTGTCGCCGGGGTTGTCGGATGAAACTTTGAAGGTTGCGGTGATGGACCAGCAAGTGGTCATTGCGCAGTCGAAGGCCGGCAAGCGGGCGTTGGAAGAACTCAAGGCCTACTCCATGACGAGACAAAAGATCATCAATGCCGACGATCAAGAACTGAAGGAATTGCAACAGGCAATTCAAGATGGGAAGGCGACTGACAGTGTGAAGCAAGAGAAGCAAGGTCAGTTTCAGGCCAAGTTGGAGGCCTATCAACGCCGTCTGACCGACTTCAATCGCGAGATTCAACAGAAGCAGCGTGAAATGGTGGCGGAATACTCAAAAAAGGTGCAGGCGGCCGCGCAAGCTGTGGGGGAAAAGAACGGGTACGTCGCAGTCATCGACAAGGGGAGCGAGTCGGCAATCAAGATCGTGCTCTATCATCAGCCCGCGTTGGATGTAACCGATCAAGTGGTGAAGGAGTTCGATCGGCAGAATAAGTAGAGGGGGGATGGAGCCTGATGATCTTCTGTGCTCGCGCAACGCGCGGCCTCAGAAGGATGGGAAGGGCAGCCTGGTTGTCCTCCTGCTCGCGGAACGCGCACGATAGGAATGTGCTCGTTGGACGCGCGCAATCGAGGATCAACCAGGCCACCCTTGAAAATGAAGCGTGGGATTGGAATGACGCGGGCAGTGGAAGATCAATCAGGCCCTATCCCTGGAGAGCTGAGGAGAAAGGTTGGAAGAAACATTCTTCGTGTCGTCTTAGGTTGAACATGCCAATTGAGGTCTCGCCTATGAGGAGGTTCTCCCGATGTCCGTGATGGAACAAGCCGAAATTCAGTCGCTGTTGCCGCACCGGTACCCCTTTCTCCTGGTCGATCGCATTCAGGAATTGGACCCCGACCGGCGGATCGTAGGAATCAAGAATGTGACGATCAACGAGCCTTTTTTTCAAGGGCATTTTCCCGGACGCCCCGTCATGCCGGGGGTGTTGATTCTCGAAGCCATGGCTCAAGTCGGTGCGGTGCTGGCGTTTAAGTCGATGGGACACGCCGCGCGTCCGGTGGTCTATCTCACAGGCATCAATGGCGCGAAGTTCCGAAAACCGGTTGTGCCAGGCGATCGGCTGCGGTTTGAGATCGATGTCGTTAAGAAGCGGGCGCCGTTCTGGAAGATGCAAGGCAAGGCGTTTGTCGAGGAGGATCTCGTCTGTGAAGCCGAAGTGACCGCGATGGTGACGGAAGAGAAAGAAGCGACGTGAATCGTGAAACGTGAATCGTGAAGTATCGGGTGAAGACGTGTGAAGCGATTCACGAGTAACGATTGACGATTAACGTTCACTGGAGGTTCAGCGTGCAGATTCATTCATCAGCGATAGTTCATCCCAAGGCGAATCTTGCCGATGATGTGGAAGTCGGGCCGTTCTGCGTGATCGGCGAGCATGTCACGATCGGAACAGGAACCAGATTATTGTCGCATGTGACGGTCGATGGATGGACAGAGATTGGCGAGCGGAATGAGGTACATCCTTTTGTTTCGATCGGCGGACCGCCTCAGCACCTCGGATATAAGGGGGAGCCAACCAAGGTCATCATCGGCCATGACAATATCCTTCGCGAGTATGTCACGATCAACCGCGCGACGGTACAAGGTGGTGGGGTGACCTCGATCGGGTCAAAGAATTTTCTGATGGCCTATGTGCATGTGGCGCATGACTGTCGTCTGAGCAGCCATCTCATCATGGCCAATGCGGCAAGTTTAGCCGGTCACATTACGATCGGGGACCATGCCATTATCGGAGGGCTGAGCGGAATCCATCAGTTTGTCCGCATCGGCGCCTATGCGATGGTCGGTGGGTGTTGTGCGTTGGGGCAGGATCTCCCGCCGTTCATGCGGGCTGCGGGTGGCTATCGTGCACGGATGTATGGCCTCAACTCGGTGGGATTGCGCCGGCATGGATTCTCGAACGATCGGATTTCGGTACTGAAGCGGGCCTACGATATGCTCTTCCGAGCGGGGCATCGAACTGGTGAAGCGGCCAGGCTCGCCAAGGCCGAGTTTGGAGATCAACCTGACGTCATGACGGTCGTGGGATTCCTGGAGGGAACAAAGCGCGGAATCTGCCGGTCGGTCGTCAAAGATCAAGAGGATGAGGAGTAAGCACCGTGGCATCGCTACCTCATGTTACCAATGGTGAGCGAATTGGACTCATTGCCGGCAATGGACGGTTCCCGATCATCTTTGCGGACAACGCAAGGAAGCTCGGTTATCACGTGTCGGCTGTGGCGCATGAAGGCGAGACGGAACCGGAGCTGGCGGCCCATGTGGATCGGATCCATTGGATCAAGATCGGCCAGCTCAGCAAACTGATCAAAGCATTCAAGGAAGATAAGGTTCATCAGGCCGTGATGTTAGGCGGGATCAAGAAGACCCATATGTTCACCACCCTGCGGCCTGATTTCCGCACCTTGGCGTTGGCGACACGTGTGGCACTTCGGAAAGACGACGACATTTTGCGCGAGTTTGCGAAGGAGCTTGAAGGAGAAGGGATTGCCATCTGTGAGTCGACTTTTGGACTTGACGGAATCCTTGCAGAAGAAGGGACGTTGACCGCGCGGGCTCCATCGGAGAAAGAGTGGGCGGATATCCGTTACGGGTGGGATGTGGCGCATGACATTGGGCGCCTCGATATCGGACAGTGTGTCGTGATCAAAGATCGTGTGGTTGTGGCCGTCGAGGCGGTTGAGGGTACTGATGGCGCGATCAAGCGCGGTGGCGATTTGGCCAAGGAGGGCGCGGTGGTGGTCAAGCGATCGAAGCCGCAGCAGGACATGCGGTTCGATCTCCCAGCCGTGGGACCTCGGACCATCGAGGTGATGGCATCGGTCAAGGCCTCCGTCTTGGCGATTGAGGCCGGACGCACGATCCTATTGGATCGCGAGATCGTGTTGGAGAAGGCCAAGTCTGCCCGGATTGCCATCGTCGGGATTACGAAACTCGATCCGAGCAGGAAATAAACTTTGAATGTGACACCGATTAGGGCAGGAGTCATCGGCGTCGGACATCTCGGGCAGCACCATGCGCGCCTCTATGCTTCCTTGCCGGAAGCGCAGCTCATCGGCGTGGTGGATCAGTCGATTGAGCGTGCGCAGGCGGTCGCAGAGAGGCATCGTGCGCGCGTCTTTCGTACAGCCGATGAATTGTTACAGCACGTCGATGTCGTCAGCGTGGCGGTGCCCACTTCAGACCACTATGCCGTCGCAAAAGCCTGTCTGCGGGCGGGTAAGCATGTCTTGGTCGAAAAGCCGATTGCCGTGACGCCTGCAGAGGCGCAGGAGTTGGTGCAGTTGGCTAAGCAGCGGGGTTGCTGTGTACAGGTGGGGCATAGTGAACGGTTCAACCCGGTGATGGCGCTGATGCGTCCTCATATCGGGCAACCTGTGTTCATCGAATGTCACCGTCTCAGCAGTTTCAGTGAACGGGGAACCGATGTGGATGTGGTGTTGGACCTGATGATTCACGATCTGGACCTCGTGCTGTCTTTGAATCCCGGTCCCGTTGAAGAGGTACGAGCTGCGGGGGTGGCGGTGTTATCCTCCTCAATCGATATCGCCAACGCCCGCATTCAGTTCCAAAGCGGCTGCGTGGCCAACCTGACTTCCAGCCGCGTGTCGACGAATAAAATGCGCCGTCTGCGCCTTTTCCAGCGAGACAATTATCTGTCGATCGATTTCCAGACCAGGCAAGGGATGATTTGCAGACGCAATGTTAAGGCAGGGGAGCGGCCAGCCGTCGAAGTTGAGCAGTTCCAGGGTGGAGATGAAGAGCCGTTGAAGCTCCAGCTCGCATCGTTTCTTCACGCCGTCGGCACGGGTACGAGACCAGTGGTATCGGGTGATGATGGCGCGGCGGCAGTAGATGTAGCCCATCAGGTCTTGCAGGCCATTGCAGCCTTTGCAGCTCGCCATGTGGAAGAGGTAGGGGATAAAAAAGGGGTAAAGGGATAAAAGGGGTAAGGGGATAATGGGGTAGCGGGATAAAAACGGGGTACGGGGGTAGCGGGATAGATGAGGTCGGCCCTTACCCCAATATTCCCTTATCCCTTTACCCCCGTACCCCGCCCCGTACCCCTTCCCCGAAGCCATGAGGATTCTGATCGTAACAGGCGAAGCTTCGGGTGATCTCCACGGGGCTCATTTAGCCAAGGCGATCAGGGCACTTGATCCGACGGTCCAGCTGGTCGGCATTGGTGGGTCTGAAATGCGCGCGGCCGGCGTAACGCTTGTGCCGGGTGTTCCGCAGCTGGATGTCATGGGATTGATCGGGCTGTCCGCGATCCGAGCCATGATCCAGCGCGTACGCGCCATCCGGCGGGTGCTGAAGGCAGAGGCCTGGGACCTTGTCGTGCTGATCGATAACCCGGGGCTGAACTTTCATTTTGCCCGGGTCGCCAAAGCCGCCGGTCGGCGCGTGCTCTACTACATTGCCCCTCAAGTGTGGGCCTGGCGGCCTGGGCGTATGAAGTGGATTCAGCGCCGGGTCGATCATGTCGTCGTCATTCTCCCATTCGAACCGGAGCTCTATCGCCGGGCAGGAGTTCGGTGCACGTTTGTCGGCCATCCACTACTTGATTCGGTGGCGCCGCAGTATGATCGTGCGGCGCTTCGGAAGGAGTTCGGCTTTGAGGAGTCTGCCCGTGTGGTTGGATTGTTGCCGGGAAGTCGAAGGAGCGAAGTCGAGATGCTTCTGCCGGTGCTTCTCAAGGCTGCAGCTCAATTGGCCGTGGCTGAACCCGGAACGCATTTTATCCTGGCGCAGGCCTCCTCAATTGACGATAATCTGATCCAGGCCCTGCTCCAGCACAGTCCTGTGCCGGTCCGAGTGGCGCACGATCGAGCCAGTGAGGTGATGGCCCTGTCCGATGTGTTGTTCATTGCGTCGGGGACCGCGACCTTGCAGGCGGCGGTGGTGGGGACTCCCATGGTGCTGCTGTACAAGACGTCGCCGTTGACCTATCGGCTGGCACGTTGGCTGATCAATGTCAAATGGATCGGGCTCGTGAATTTGGTGGCCGGCCGATCGATTGTGCCGGAGCTGATTCAAGATGAAGCGACGGACGAACGGCTGTGCCGGGAAGTCCTGCGCCTCTTGCGCGATCCGTCGGCGTATAATGACATGAAAGAAGGACTGCAACAGGTTCGGCAATCGTTGGGAGAACCAGGCGCATCCCGCCGGGCTGCGCAGGTGGTATTGTCTGAATGTCGACTCTAGATCGCCTGATACGATTGGTCCGCTACCTCAAGCCCTATCGGGTTCGATTGGGTGCGGCGTTCGCATGTTCAGGGTTAGTGGCAGCCTTCTCCGGCGCCTATGCGTGGCTCGTCAAACCGGTCCTCGACGAGATTTTCATCAACAAGAACGAAAGCCTCCTACTCGTCCTCCCGCTCGCACTCTTTGCCGTGGCGGTACTCAAGAGTATCTTCAACTACGGGCAAAACTATCTCATGAACTATGTCGGGAATCGGGTGATCACCGACATTCGACAAGAGCTGTTCGGCAAGCTTATTCGGCTGCCTGTTCCCTATCACGATGTGAATACGTCGGGGCGGTTGGTGTCCCGTGTGGTGAACGACGTCACGTTGATGGCCAACGCGGTGGCGGGGGTATTGAAAGATATTTTTCAACAGGGACTCACGTTCCTAGCCATGATGGGCGTGATCTTCTATCAGAATTGGCGGCTGGGCGGTCTCTCGGTGATCGTCATCCCCTTGGCCGTGTTTACGATGGTGCGGATGGGGAAGCGGCTGCGGGCGTTGGCGGCAAGCGGCCAGGAGCGGATGGGGGACATGGCCTCCACGCTTCAGGAAACGTTATCCGGTATTCGCATGGTCAAGGCGTATGGGCGTGAAGAGTCGGAGGCGGCGCGATTTCAACAGAGCAACCGCTCGTTCCTCAGTACGACGATGAAGGCGATTCAAGTCTCCTCCATCGGGTCGTCGCATATGGAAGTGATCAGCGTCGTGGGGGTCGCGGCGATTATTTGGTATGGCGGATTTCTCGTGATCAACGGCTCGATGACGCCGGGAGAGTTTTTCTCATTCCTGACGGCAATGTTCATGGCCTTTACGCCGATTCGCAAACTGGCCGGTTCCAATAATCAGATTCAACAGGCGCTGGCCGCGGCGGAACGGGTATTCGGCGTGTTGGACCTTCAGACCGAGCAGGATGCGGAGAAGGGACGGTTGGAGTTGCCGCGAATTGCGCAGTCGGTGACGTTCGACGATGTGACCTTTCATTATGAGAGCCAATCGGTGCCGGCGCTCAACGACATCAACCTGACGATTCGTGCCGGAGAAATGGTGGCCCTTGTAGGCAGCAGCGGCAGCGGAAAGACGACGCTGGTCAATCTGATTCCACGCTTTTATGAGCCGGTAGCCGGCCGCATTCTCATCGACGGGGTCGATATTCAGTCGTACACCCTCCGCTCGCTCCGATCGCAGATCGGCATGGTCTCGCAAGATGTGGTCTTATTCGACGACAGTATTCGCAACAACATCGCGTTTGGACGGGAGGACGCAACCGACGAAGACATTACCCAGGCGGCGCGATTGGCCTATGCCCATGATTTTGTCGAATGCCTTCCGCAGGGGTATCAGACAGTCGTGGGAGAGAAAGGGGTGAAACTCTCCGGCGGGGAACGGCAGCGCGTGGCCATCGCCCGCGCCATCTTACGCGACCCTCCCTTGCTCATTCTCGATGAAGCGACATCGGCGTTGGACACCGAGTCCGAGCGGGTTGTCCAGCTGGCCCTCGCCAATTTGATGAAGAATCGAACAACCCTCGTGATCGCCCATCGGTTGTCCACGATTCAACAGGCCGACCGGATCATGGTGTTGGCCAGAGGGTCGATCGTCGAAGTGGGGACACACGATGAGCTGCTTTGCCGTGACGGACAGTATAAGCGGCTCCATGCAATGCAGTTCCAGGATGTGCCTGATGCATAACCCGCCATGAAGCGAGTCGAGAAGTGGCTGAAGCTTTCTGTGCTCCCTCCAATCGGGGCTGCAGTCATTCGAGGGCTGGGGCGGTCGATGCGGATGGAATCGCAAGGCCACGAGCAGGTGGATGCATTGTATCGTCAGGGCCGGCATATCATCCTCGCCTTTTGGCACGCGCAGCAACTCATGATCCCGACAGGCTATCGTGGAGCAGGGGCCAACGTGTTGATCAGCCAGCATCAGGATGGTGAGATCATCGCGCGCATCATCTCTCGATTCGGGCATCGGGCGGTTCGTGGATCGAGTACCAGGGGTGGGGCGCTTGCCTTGCGGGAGTTGATTCGTCTTGGGCGGTCCGGCGCCGATCTTGTGGTGACTCCCGATGGACCCAAGGGACCTCGCCAGGTTGCGAAACTCGGGGTGGTTCAGTTGGCGAAAGCGACCGGGCTTCCGATTGTTCCGCTGGCCTTCGGCTGCTCAAAAAAAAACTCTTCTCGAGCTGGGATCGGTTCATGGTCCCGTATCCATGGTCCCGAGGTCTCTATCTGTGGGGGGCTCCTATCTGGGTGCCGCGAGAGACTGATGAACAGGCGTTGGAGGCGGCATGCCAGGAGCTTGAGACGGTCTTGAATCGGCTGACGGATCAGGCGGAGGGGGCTTGGAAGACCTAGCCATCAGCTGTCAGACCTCAGCATTCAGCTCTGCAAGAAGAGTATGCTGACCGCTGATGGCTGACCGCTTACAGCTCATATGTGGCGTCTCTTCTACAACATTGTGTTGCTGGTCGTTTCACCGCTCGTCGTGGCGGTCCTGCTAGCCAAGCCACGTTGTCGTCCAGGATTGCTTCAACGACTGGGATTAGGAAATAGTCAGTCTGGTCTGTCCGGTCTATCTAATGCCTCCGGACAAGACAGACAAGATGGACCAGACCGACCAGATAGACCAGTTATCTGGATTCACGCCGTTTCTCTTGGTGAAGTGGTGGCGGTGACCCCCCTCGTCAACGAACTCCATCGCCGTCATCCTGCGTACCGCCTGGTGGTCTCGACGGTGACTGAGACCGGGCGGGAAGCGGTGGAGCAACGGTTAGCCGGCGTAGCAGAGCACTGTTATGCGCCGCTCGATTTCCCCTGGGTCGTCTCCCGGTTCATCGAACGATTGCAACCCTGTCTCTATCTGTTCGTCGAGACCGAACTCTGGCCGAATCTCTTGTGGTACTTGCGCCGGCGTGGAGTGCCGACCGCCCTTGTGAACGGCCGGCTCTCGACCAGGTCTTTTGCGCGGCAGCAGTGGGCGCCCGTACGATCGTTCTATCGGACGATGTTGCAGACGCTCAGCCTTTGCCTGATGCAGTCGGATCGTGATGTCGACCGTATCGTTGCGCTGGGAGCAGAGGCCTCGCGAGTGAGGCGAACAGGGAATATAAAGTTCGACCAGCCGATACCGGTTGTCGCGGAGGGTAGGACGACCAGGGCTCATCTTGGGCTTCAGGATACAGATCAGCTGTTTGTGGCAGGCAGTACCCATCCTGGTGAAGAAGAGATCCTCGTGGAATGCTATCGGGCGCTCGTGGTGCGCTGCCCCTCAGCGGTTTTGCTATTAGCTCCTCGACACATTGAACGAGCGGAGTCGGTGGAGGCGATGATTCGGGCGCGCGGGCTCGCTGTGCAGCGACGCAGTACCATCAGTCAGGCTGGCGCGCTGAGGTCTACCGGTCCACGTGTGGTGGTGCTCGATTCGCGGGGCGAATTGGCTGCGATCTACCGGGAAGCGGTGGTGGCATTCGTCGGAGGCACACTCGTTCCAATCGGCGGACACAATTTGCTGGAGCCGGCTCAGTGGGCAAAGCCGGTGTTGTTCGGTCTCTACACCGACCATTGTGCGGAGATAGCAGACCTCTTGATCCAGGCGGGAGGGGGCCGTCGGGTTCTCCAGGCGGAGGACCTCACACAACACATCATGGCCCTCTTTTCCGATACGAAAGCACGAGAGCAGATGGGCCGGTCGGCTCGTCAGGTGGTCGAACAGAATCAGGGAGCCTTGCAACGGACGATGGAGGCCATCGATAGGCTGCTGATACCGAAGCAAGGCACCAGTGGGTCTCCTCTTGCAGAGCAGCCGCGTCCACTCATGGCCGGACGATCATAAAATACAGTGTTAACGCCTGGGGAAAAAGCTAGATGGTGGCTGATATGGGCCGCGATCCCCTATGGGGCGGTTGCGTGGTTGCGCGCACTCCTGTACGACTGGGGCTGGTTCGCTCAGCGGCGATTGCCGGTCCCCGTGCTGAGTGTCGGGAATCTCACGCTGGGAGGGACGGGGAAAACGCCGGTCGTTATTATGCTGGTCGATTGGCTTCTGGCGCAGGAGAAACGGGTGGCGATTCTCAGCCGGGGTTATCGACGAACAAGTACGGACCCGTATCTGTTGGTGTCGAATGGCGAGCGCCTGCTGGTTGGCCCGAGCGAGGCAGGCGATGAGCCATTCTTGATGGCGCAGCGTTGCCCTAAAGCAATCGTGGCTGTCGGCGCCGATCGCTATGAGCTCGGTGACTGGGTCTTGAAGCGATTTCCGGTCGATTGTCTGCTCCTCGACGACGGGTTTCAGCACCTAGGGCTTTATCGCGACGTCAATCTCTTGCTGGTCGATGCCACAGATTTAGAGGGGCTCGCGACCTTGGTGCCGGCAGGTCGGCTCCGGGAACCGTTGCGAGCAGCGGCGCGCGCGACTGCGATCATGGTCACGAGAGCGGACGTGCCAGCTCAGGTGACAGAGGTCTGTCGCAGCCTGAAGGCTACGCTTGGTGCGATACCGGAACCGATTCAGGCGATCTTTCGTCCGGAAATCCTCGTATCGGTGACGACCGGTGCGTCGCAGCCGCTTTCTTGGTCCAAGGGAAAAACAGCGCTGCTCTGCAGCGGCGTGGGTCATGCCGGATCGTTTCGCTCTCTCGTCGAGCGAATAGGGATCAGAATTCTTGATGAAATGGCTTATGCCGATCATCATGCCTATACGAATCAGGATGTCGAGCGACTGAGTGCCAGAGCGGCTGAACTCCGAGCCGAGCTGGTCGTGACGACGGAGAAAGACGCCTGCAAGTTGGCCGCGCTACTCCTACCCACCGATAGTTGGTGGGCGGTCCGATTGACCACGAATGTGATTGCGGGGGAAGATCGGTTGCGACGGTTGGTGCTCGGAATGGGAAATAGGCTGAAGGCGGAGTCGGAAGGCTGAAGACTGAGGGGCAGAAGACTGTGAAGAGCGAAACCGTTAAAAGAATTCTTGTGCGTGGGCCCAACTGGCTTGGCGATGCGGTGATGTGCGAGCCTGCGCTTCGAGGATTACGGAGGCTGTTCCCCGACGCTCAGATCGCCCTCTTGGTGAAGCCGGCTGTGGCAGATTTGTTCGTAGGCCATCCGGCATTGACGCGCGTTCTCACATACGACAGCAAGGGGCGTCATGCGGGGCTCACTGGGAAGTGGGCGCTGGCCGGGCAGTTGCGGCGGCAAGGTTTCGATCTGGCCATCTTGTTTCAGAATGCGTTCGAGGCGGCCTTCCTGACGTTCCTGGCAGGTGTGCCTCGGCGCTATGGGTATGCGACAGACGGGCGAAGTCTGCTGTTGTCCGATTCAGTTGCTGTGCCGGATCGCCACATGCTCGTCCACCAAGTCCGTTATTATTGGGATCTGTTGAAACCCCTGGGTCTCACGGGCGACCCTTCAGCGCCGGAACTCGTTGTGTTTCCTGAGGAGGAGCAGGCGATGGCGGGGCGATTTGCGAAGGGGGGATTGACCGCGTCGGATGTCGTCGTCGGCATCAACCCCGGTTCAACGTATGGCGGGGCCAAACGCTGGTTACCCGAACGGTTTGCCGAGGTCACGGAACGCCTGAGCCGCACAATTCGCGAATCTCCAGGGAAACAAGTCAGCGTGGTGATTTTTGGCGCAGCAGGGGAAGAGCGCTTGGGCCAGGACATTGCTGCGCGGCTGTCCTCCCGATCCCTGGTCTTGTCCGGGGCAACGACAATTCGCGAACTCATGGTGGCGTTGAAACGGTGTGCCATGCTTCTCACGAATGACACCGGTCCCATGCACATCGCGTCTGCGTTTCAGGTGCCGGTCGTGGCGATCTTTGGACCGACTGATTGGCGCACCACGTCGCCCTTTGGAAACGCCCATGCCATTGTACGTGAGCCGGTCGATTGCGCACCGTGCCTGCTACGGGAATGTCCGATCGATCATCGGTGCATGACGCGGGTGACGGTAGATCAAGTTTATGAAGCGGCAACGAAACAGTTGACCCCGTTAGGGGTAAGGGGTGAGGGGTTAGGGGAAACCCCATCTCCGCCTCACGCCTCACGCCTCACGCCTCACGGAGCCCTCGACGGTGTCACCGTGTTTCTGGATCGAGATGGCACATTGAACTACGATCCAGGCTATCTAAAAATTCCCGCTGAGCTGAAGTTGTTGGCGGGGGTCGGGCCGGCCCTGGCACGGCTGAAAGGGGCCGGGGCGAAATTAGTTGTCGTGACCAACCAATCCGGTGTCGGCCGTGGAATGCTGACCCTCAAGGATCTGGAGGCGATCCATGCCAGATTGCAAGGTCTGTTGGAACAGGAGGACGCGGCGTTGGATGCGATCTATTTCTGCCCGCACCATCCTGACGATGGCTGCCGCTGTCGCAAACCGAATGTTGGAATGGTGGAACGTGCCGTGTCAGAGTTGCAACTGGATCTCCGGCGTTCCTATTTGATCGGCGATCACGCGCGAGACATACAATTGGCGCACAAGGTGGGCGCCAAGGCTATTCTCCTTACCGCAGTGCATGTGGACTCGCAGGCGTTGGAGACACTCAAGAATAAGCAGGCCATGCCGGATGCCGTGGTGAAGTCGATGACTGAGGCAGTGGACTGGATTCTGAATGACGCGAAGACACGTCTCAGGTAGATAGACTGAAGGTTGGAAGGCTGAAGGTTTTGGAGACTGAGGGCTCGAAGTTCTCAGACCTTCGGTCTTCAGAGTGTCCATCGTGCGTGATCATGCAAAGCTTCGAGCATTTGAGTTGGCTGATGAAGTCGTCGTGTTGGTTTATAGAGCAACCGCAGGGTTTCCGAAAGAAGAGTTGTTTGGACTGACTTCTCAAATTCGGCGAGCAGCAGTTTCAGTCCCGTCTAACATTGTAGAGGGTTGCGCTCGTGACAGTGAGGCAGAGTATCTCAGGTTTCTCAGTTAGCCTTCGGGTCCTTGAGGGAATTACACTATCAACTAAACTTATCGAAGCGCTTGGGCTTCTTGCTCAACGAGGATTCATCTCCGCTTGAGATCAAGATCGTAGAAACGGAGAAGGTGTTGAATGGCTTGATTTGAGCCTTGCGCGATTAACTTATGGCCTTCAACCGGACGATTCATAACCTTCAGCCTTCAGTCTAAACATCTGAGCCCCTATGCCAGACTTTCGCCACATCTTGTTGATCAAGCCGAGTTCGCTGGGCGACATCGTGCATGCGATGCCGACCTGTGCGGCAATTCGCCGGGCCTATCCAAAGGCTCGACTCACCTGGCTGGTCAAGCGTGAATGGGCGGGTCTTGTCGAGCGCATCGAGGGGGTCGATCGGGTTTGGCCGGTAAAATCGACACTCAAGGGGTGGCTCTCCGAGGTGTCCCCTCTTCGCGCAGAGCATTTCGATCTTGTCGTGGACCTTCAAGGTCTCTTTCGGAGCGCCGCCCTCGGGTGGCTCGGCGGATCTCCTCTGCGTGTGGGATTTGCCAATGGGCGAGAGGGGAGTCCCTGGTTCTATTCGAAGTGCGTGCCGGTTCCACAATCGGAGATGCACGCGGTCGATCGCTACCTGCTTGTGGCCAAGGCAGTGGGGGCAGTTGAGTCCGGTGCGCCGGAGTTCCGTTTCCGCATTCCGCAAACCGATTATGAGGAAGTCGATCGCCTCTTGATCCAATCAGGAGTGACGTCTGGAACGAGTTGGGTGGCGATGAATGTCTCAGCCCGGTGGCCGACCAAGCGGTGGCCCGCTGCCTCGTTTGCCGAAGTGGCAGATCGGCTGCGGCAAGAAGGATGTGGTGCGGTGGTGATGATAGGCGGTCCAGACGAACGAGCGGATGTTGCCGCGGTGAACGGGATGATGAAGACGCCTCCCATCGATCTGGCCGGAGCCACGACGGTGGGTTTGCTGCCGGCGCTTCTCAGCAGGGCGTCGCTGCTGATTACGAACGATTCAGGCCCGATGCATGTGGCGGTGGCGGTCGGTACACCGGTGGTGGCTCTGTTCGGGCCGACGAGTGCAGCACGAACCGGTCCCTATGGAGTGGGCCACGATGTCTTGACGGGGAAGGTCCCCTGCAGCCCCTGTTTCAGTCGGACGTGCCACAATACTCTGTCGCTGGAGTGTTTAAAAATGGTGTCGCCACAACAAGTATTGGCGGCGGCGCGAGCGCAGCTGTCCCTTCGGGTGACTCCCCGATGAATGTCCTTTTAGTCCGCCCTGACGGGATCGGCGATGAAATCTTGTGTCTGCCGGTTGCTTCCGCGCTGCGACGGCTCCTGCCGGAGGCGCGGATTACTTTTCTCTCCAGCGAGTATGCAGCTCCGCTCTTAGCTCATCATCCGGATCTCGACGAAGTCTGGACTGTCACGGGTCGAGAGTCCCCGCGCGAATTGGTGTCGTTGTTTCGCCGGGCTGTCGATGCCGTGGTGTTCCTCAAACCGTTCAAACATTTGATGTGGGCCGCGTTCCGGGCGCGGGTTCCCATTCGAGTGGCAACAGGCTACCGCTGGTATAGTGTGCTGGCGAATCGTCGGATCTATGAACACAGGAAAGATTTTTCCAAGCATGAAACTGCGTATAACGTCGGCATGCTTGCAGGGCTTGGATTGGAGCCTGGCATCGTATCTCCTCCCAGTCTCGTGCTGACCGATACAGAGCGCGCGTGGGGACAAGAGCGGTTGCGCGGCATGCCGCCACTCAGGGCGGTCCTCCATCCAGGCGGCTTTGCGGCCCGGCGCTGGCGAGTCGAACACTATCATTCGCTCGTGCATGCGTTGCATGGAAAGGGAGTAGGAGTGGTGTTGACCGGAAGTCAGGCGGAAGCCGACATGTTCAACGAGCATATGAACAGTGCCGCGCCGTTTCCTTCCTCGGTTTTAAATCTCATGGGGCAGTTGTCGCTGCGCGAGCTCATGGCTGTGATTGCAGCGAGTCATGCGGTGGTCTCCGGAGCCACAGGCCCGGCCCATATTGCCGCAGCTTGCGCGGTGCCGAATGTCAGTCTGTTCGATCCGCGGCGCAATAACCTTCCGACGCGTTGGCAGCCGCTCGGCAAGGGTGTCATTCTGCGTCCTGAAGTGCCGACGTGCGAAAAGTGTATTTATGAGGCGTGTCCCTATTGGGACTGTCTCGACCGGCTGACTGTGGAGGCAGTTGCACAGCAGGTGGTCCAGGTCGTTGGAGACCACTCTCCATTGAGGGTGCTCCATGTCTAAGCTCTCGGTCTACGTCATCGCCTACAACGACGAGCCCAACATGCGGGCCTGTCTTGAATCTGTGGCAGGCTGGGGTGATGAGTTGATCGTCGTGGATTCGCACAGTACGGATCGGACGACCGATATCGCCCGCGAGTTTACTGAGAAGGTCTCCCAGGCAGATTTTCACGGGTTTGGGAAGTTGCGCAACGAGGCGGTCGCACTCACGACTCATGAGTGGGTCTTCAGTCTTGATAGCGATGAGAGGATGACGCCTGAGTTGAGGGAAGAGATTCAGCTGTTGCTCGACCGCGGACCAGAGGCGGATGCCTACTTTGTTCCTCGAAAGAATTATTTTTTAGGCCGGTGGATTCAACATTGTGGCTGGTATCCCGATTATCGGCAACCGCAGTTGTTCCGAAAGGAACGGTTTCGGTATCGCGAAGAACTGGTCCATGAGAGTTTCGACTGTGACGGACCGGTCGGGTTTCTCAAGAGTCCCGCATTGCAGTATCCCTTTCGAGACATCGATCACTACGTGACGAAGCAGGATCGCTACTCAGATTTGATGGCTCGTCGCATGCTGGAACAGGGCCGGCGGTTCTCCTCCCATCAACTGATCAGCCATCCGATCGGGGCATTCTTCAAGATGTATGTGCAGCGGGCCGGCTTCCTCGACGGTATGCCAGGCTTGATTCTTTCAGGACTCTATGCCTATTACACGTTTATCAAATACGCGAAGTTCTGGGAGCTCTCGAAACCATGAACCCTGTTTATCTGGTTCATTTTGTATGTTTGGTTTATCTCGTTCCTAACCGGAGTAATCAGACAACCCAAATAAACGAAACAACCAGACAAACCGTTCAGCTATGAAGGTCAGCGGATTGACATTCGTGCAGAACGTGCTGAAGTACGACTATCCAGTCGTGGAGGCGATCCGTTCCATTTTGGCGGGAGCCGACGAGATCATCGCGAAGGTCGGGCTGTGCGACGGCGGCACGCGTGAGTTGATTCGCTCGATCGGCGATTCGAAAATCAACATCGTGGAGTCGGTCTGGGACGAGACACCGCGAAACGATGGGCTGATTATGCCCAACAGACCAACATAGCATTGTCACGCTGTATCGGCGTTGGGCGTTTTATATTCAAGCCGATGAAGTCATGCCTGAAGAGTATTTGCCGGTCATCCAAGAAGCGATGCACACGGGTTTCGCGGGTAACATGAAAGGTTGGCCGAGCGTCACATCATGCTGAGTGTCATTGTTGCGGTTCACAATCAGTTGGGGCATAACCAACTCTTTCTAGAGGGGGTTCAGCGTTATACGACCGGCCCATACGAAGTGATCGTGATCGACAATCATTCGACGGACGGGTCGGCGGAGTTCTTTGAGGCGAACGGGTGCCGGGTGATTCGCAACGATCGAAATCTCTGCTACCCGGAATCGATGAATCTCGGCTCCGACGCGGCGAGCGGAGAGTTTCTCTGCCATATCAATAATGATCTATATGTTGCCCCGAACTGGAACGGGTTCTTGATCGAGGCGATGGAGCGCCATGGCCTGCACGCCGCGTCGCCGCTGGGGTTGGAAATGATGCCGACTGTTTCTTTGACCGATTGGATGCAGGGACGATGGGCGGCGATTGGGCAAGGACGTCTTTCCAGCGGAAAGGGCATCGACCAGCTACGAAAGATGATTCAAGCGATGTATGGCGATTGGGAACGCTATTGTGGGGAAGCGCACCGCGCGTTTGCCGGAACGATCTTCGACGGGATCGTCGGATCCTGCGTCATGATCAGGCGATCGACCTATGACACACTCGGTGGATTGGACGAACGGATTCAGTCCGCCGACTGGGACTTGTATTATACCTTGCGCAAGCGGGAGCAGATAATCGGGGATGTGAAGCGATGCATGGTCGTAGGGGCGTCGTTTGTACATCATTTCATCCGGGCGACGATTAAAAGTAAGCGGGAGCCGTTTGCCTGCACCCATCCTCGACTCTCCATTCCTGAGAAATGGTCAATGGAAGAGCAGGAGCGGCTCTGGTGCAAGCCCAATTATTTTCGGTCCATCTCGGATGAGCGTTCATTTCAGCAGATCCTCCGCCGGCATGTCGGCAAGCCTCTCAAGAAGCTTGTGCAAGAATTCAACCGTGCCTTTGCGTGGCGCTGGCGCTATGTAAATCCAGAAAGGATTATCGAACTGCATCGCCGGCAACTCCAGACCCTAGGGACGAACCACCTAAGTACAGGAGTATCCCAGTCGTGACCCTTGTTGCCAGCAAGCCCTCCCTTACCTGTGTGGTCATTACCAAGAACGAAGAGGCAAATATTCACGACTGTCTGGAGTCGATCCGGTGGGCAGCGGAGTTGATCGTCGTGGATGCGGAGAGCCGCGACTGTACGGTTGAATTGGCTCGGACGTCCGGGGCGAAGGTGTGGGTTCGTCCCTGGCCCGGCTTTGGTCTGCAAAAGAATTTCGGGATGGCACAGGCGGCGTCTGACTGGATTCTGATCCTCGATGCCGACGAACGAGTGACTGAAGAACTTCATGGGGAAGTGGAGACCTGCCTCTCGCGATGGAAACCTGGTGCTCCCGTGGCCTATCGGATTCCCAGGCGGAACTTTTTTTACGGAGGCTGGGTGCAAGGAGGCGGTGTCTATCCTGATTATCAGGTACGCCTGTTTCGTCGGGGGATTGCTCAGTACAACGAGGTTGCCGTGCACGAAAATCTCATCGTCGATGGAGAGATTGGGACATTGGCCGGGCACCTCGATCATTACACGGAGCGGCGCATTCAGGATCACTTCAAGAAGTTCGGACTCTATACCACGCTGGCGGCACAGGAGAAGGCCAAGAGGGTTCGGTCGGTTCGTTGGATTGACCTTGCCTTCCGTCCCCTGGTGGTCTTGGTCAAAACCTATTTATTGAAACAGGGGTTTGACGATGGAGTGCGCGGACTCATCGTCTGTGTATTCGCCAGCATGTACACCTTTGTGAAATATGCCAAGCTGTGGGATGCAACCAGGCAGGCCGCCTCTCACCCGGACGCCAAGTAGTGGGCACGCGAATTCTGTACGTGCATGGGATTGAAGCGATTGGCGGGGCGGAACGCGATCTGATCGCACTGTTGAGGACGCTCGACCGTCACAAGTGGGAGCCGCATGTGGTCTGTCCCGGAACCGGCCCGTTCAGAGAGCAGCTCCACGCG
The DNA here is from genome assembly GCA_039920585.1 of Nitrospiraceae bacterium. GTDB lineage: Bacteria > Nitrospirota > Nitrospiria > Nitrospirales > Nitrospiraceae > Palsa-1315. Next base: position 18,793 of record JBDSDL010000155.1, read on the forward strand.
ACCGCCGTTCCCACTCATGCGCTGAGTTTCCCTCCCTGGAGAAAACCCCTCGCACTCTTTGAGCGTCGATCGGCGGTTCGGCGCCTGGGTGCGCTCGTGGATCAACTCGATCCAGCTATGATTCATGTGAACGATATCTGGTGGGTACCTCATACTGTGAGGGCGATCGAGAGCCGAATGTCCAACCCAGTGGCGATCGTAGCCCATGTGAGGCAGGAAATCGAACCGGCAAAGGTGCGGCGCTATGAGCTTGATCGGGTGGATGCGGTCATTGCGATTTCTCGGCAGATTGAACAGTCGGTGATTGCTGGCGGGGTGTCGGCGAAGAGGGTCCGGACCCTCTACAGTGGTATTGACCTTTCTGGGAGACAGCTTATCCACGATGATCAGGCAATTCGTCGGATGCTCGGGCTCCCAAACGGGGCCGTCTTATTAGGCACTGTCGCCAATCTGTTTCCACGAAAAGGCTATGAGGTCATGCTCCAGGCTCTTCCGGCTATCATCCGCGCAATACCCACGGTGCATTATGTGGTGGTGGGCAGTGACGATCACGGCTATGCCGATCGATTGAAACGGCTCGCGCATGAATTGAAGATTATCGATCGCGTACATATTGTTGGCTTTCAGGACCCAGTTCAGCCGTTCTTATCTGCTCTCGATCTCTATGTGCACCCGGCACTCATGGAGGGGTTTGGGATCGCGGTGGTCGAAGCGATGGCGATGGGAAAGGCTGTGGTTGCAACGACGACAGGGGGCGTTCCTGAAGTCGTGGCGCAGGGAGAAACCGGCTTGCTTGTTCCTCCTGGAGATGTCGAATCATTGGTCGCTACCGTGGTCTCGCTCCTGGAAGACCGTGCGCTGCGAGCGCAGATGGGCCACAGTGGCAAGGCTCGTGCTCAAGAGAGGTTTAGTCTTGATGCGTCTGTTGTGCACATGGAACAGCTGTACGGAGAGGTGCTGGGGGCTCAGAAGGGGAAGGGATGAGAATTGGCTTCGATGCGAATCCGATGGTCGGCGATATGGGCGGGGTGGGATGGCACAGCTACCATCTGCTCCGTACGATGCTGGCGCAGCAAGGGGGAGTCGACTTTGTGGCCTATGCGAGACCAGGCGCTGACCGGCCTGATTCTGTGGGGACGTGGCCGGGTATTGAGCGCTTTCAGTGGGTGAACTCGAGCCGATGGGGGATGGGGAAGCGGGGCTCGTCCGATCAATTGGATCTCTACCACGGGACCAACTTTAAGATGCAGACAGTTGGGCGCTATGGTGGGGTCGTGACCATTCACGATCTCTGGTTGGATCGCCATCCTGAATACTCAAAGAAAATGTTGGGACAATGGCCCTCGTCGTTCAAGACGAGACAGACTGCGCTACGAGCCAGAAAAGCCATTACAGTCTCCGAGTTTTCGGCCAGAGAACTTGTGGAGCTCTATGGCTTGAAGCGTGAGCACATTGTGGTCATTCCCAACGGAGTGTCGGAGAACTTCGTGCCACGTCGGGACGATCAGGCGATGGCTGAGTTGCGGAAACGGATCGGTCTGACGGCCGATAACTATGTTTTGTTTATTGGAGGGGCAGACCCGCGCAAGAATCACCAGATATTTCTTGAAGCGGTGGAAATGCAGCGGAAGAAACTGGGATCGAGAACGTTGGTCCTTGTCGGCTCGCCTATCCATCCGTTCGGGGATTATGAGAAAACGGCTCGAAGGCGCAGCTTATCTGAAAAGGTGCTCTGCCCAGGACGGTTGTCCACGAACGATCTGCAGTTATTGTATTCTTTCACCGATCTGTTCGTCTTCCCCTCGTTGTACGAAGGGTTTGGGATGCCTGTGCTGGAAGCGATGGCCTGTGGCGCGCCAGTGCTCACGTCCAATTCGACCGCGTTGGCGGAAGTGGCGGGTGATGCGGCGGTGTTGGCAGATCCTCAAGACGCGCGGGCGCTCGGAGAAGCCATGATCCGTGCGCTTGAGGATGAGCCGCTTCGAGCCGCATTGAAGGTCAAAGGATTCGCTCGTGCGAAGGTGTTCTCCTGGGAGCAGGCGGCGGTGCGGACGGTGGCGCTCTATCGGGAAGTGTGCCGCGATGGCCGTTAACCGTCAATCGTTAAGCGTTCAACGAGAGGAATGTAAACTGACTGGTTCCCGCGATTCACGATTCACGGTTAACGAGTATGCGTAACGTCCTCATCATCAAGCTCCGCTACATCGGTGACGTCTTATTGGCGACGCCAACCCTCCGTGCCATCAAAGTTGCACGACCGGATGTCCGAGTCGCAAT
>JBDSDL010000156.1:0-4256 GCA_039920585.1 Nitrospiraceae bacterium
GCGGAACTCATTCCCTGTGACACCGACCCGAATCGTCAGACTGGTTCTCGAATTCGAGAGGGATTCCAGGTCGATCCACACGTGCTCCCCGCCGGAAAATTCTGATTCCACATGCGCAGATAATTTATCGGATTTGTCTTCCAGGAGCTTCAGGTCTAGTTCACCCAAGGCGGCGACAGTAGCCTTGTGTACGACGGACACGTCGTAGTTCACCTCGTCTTCCAACTTGCCCATCACATACACCGCTCCGGCAACACCCCCGGCTGCACCAACAAGCAACGAGAAACAACCGGAACAGAAAAACGCAAGCACCACACAGAGCACGAAGCCAGACACACGCGAGCACCACACCATGCCGTAAGCGTTTGAACGCATTGTCGACGTTGTCATATCAAGACCCTCCCGATGCAATGGCATGAATCGGCCCACAGACCGACGAGACTCCGAGAGCAAACAACAATACGCGAACCGAAACTGCTCCTGCCACCCTTCTTCACCCAAAGACTTGAGTGAGACTCCAGATGAGAAAGAGCACGTACACGATCCCAAAGAACAAGGGAAAGCTGACTTCACGGCTGGCCCACCATCGACGGTGTTGGCGAAGCGCCCAGGTCGGATGGACGACAGGCGGATCATTCCCCTTCACCTCGAGAGACTCGTGCCCGTCGCGATAACGATGAAGGTCCACAAAGAGTTTCGGCTGTGTCCAATCTCCTTGGCTTTCCATTCCACGGAGCTGCCATTCCCACAGCGCCGTCTGGGACGAAAATCGGCCAAGCACAATGGCCATCTGCACAGTCATGAGCACGCCGAACAGGCACAGGATGACAACAAACAGCACGAAGATCTCTGTGAAGGGTTGCCGAGCAAGGAGAAAGCCGATCGCCGCCACAAAGATCGAGTTCGCCGTCAAATAATCAGAGAGCAGACTGTGGTAGTCACGGACGCCCGATGTCCAGAGTTCCACAAGATTCTTGTAGGTCGTCTGCAGGTCAGTGTGGTCCATGCCCGCCTCTCTGAGACATGGGGCCCTCTGTCTATCTGTAGGACTTTCGGTGGAACTTATAGCGAGCGGCGAAACCCAAAGTCAATCTGTGAACACCCTGAAGCCTGAAGAGATGGATTGAACTTCATGCTGCTTCACGAAGCTTCGCGCGCAAAGTAGACATGGAACAACACCATACATTCCACCTCTAAGGGAGCCTGCGATAGACATCCCGTCGATGCCGAACGTACAGCACAACGATGTGCAATGCCTATGTATCTACCTCATACACGACGCGGTAATCCTCAACTCGCAAGCGGTACAAACGCTCAGCCCCCTGCAGTTTATCCGATTGAGGAGGAAACGGATCAGAAGGTAAGCGTTCAATACGGGCGGTGATACGGGCTACTAAAGAACGAGGAATTGAATGGAAATATTTTTCAACGGACGGTCTGTAGCTGAGACCATAGGAGGCCACGCTTGCGAAGGCGATTTTTCATGTCATCGGCACTTAGTGGTTTCTCATTGCGTCGTTCCTCGACCAGGGCCAGATCGTGCAGATCTTCCATTAGTCGTGAGTACCTCTTCAGCGAGAGGACAACCCCTGTCCTCTTCCCCTGGCGATTGGTCACATACCGCCCTTTGAGGGAAGTCGTCTTGGTGGATCGTTTCGCAAGCATACTCATCTCATAACGCATCCCTTTACATCTTGTCGAGACATGCCACCAACTCTTGCAGAAATCGACAGTTCAGAAGAGGAAGCAACCGCCGCCCGCGGACGAGCGACGCGAGATGATTCCCGATAGCATTTCGCGTCAAATAAGGACAGGCACCGTTTGCCGAATAGCGGATGTGCGTCGCTAAGTCACTCCGATTCCGAAAACTTTAGCTGCCTTTTTCACATCTCGCGGATTGACCCATAGAATGGCGCCGAAACGTCCCTGGCCGGCACAGAGGCCGGTCACCGCGGTCATGTTGATCTTGGCGGAACCAAGTTGATCGGTGAGATCGGCCAGCGCTCCCGGGCGATCATCGCCGTCCACCAGCAAGCACATTTTCGGTCCCTGCACTTTCAACTTATGTATCTTCGCGATGTTCTTGAACGCGGTAGGATCTTCCGGCACCACATCCACCTGTGTGCGGCGACTCCGAGGAAAGGCATGCACGGCCAGAAAATTCACTCCAGCCTCACGCAGTGGAGCAAGGATGCCGGCTAATGTCCCGGGTTTATCCCCAATCTGCACCTTGAAATACTGAGCAGTTCGAATCACATCGGCCATCATACCCTCCTCTCCCCGCTCAATAGCGGGTATCATCAGACAAGAAATGTTTCACACGAAAACAAAGTGTATTGGAATGATCATCACAAGGACTGACCTCCTCAGGCGTCTCGCAATGATGGGATAGAAGTTGACGTGATATAGCCTAGGCGACTAACCAGACGAAATGCAATCGGTAAAATCTACTTTTAGGCGAGAGTTGCGTAATCTGTCCCGCTTTCTTGGTCCTCGACACCAAAAAAACTAGGAAATTACCGCGGACTGGTCAAAATTGCTCAGAGAGTATGACTCCGGAGAGCATATAGTTACGTGTATGCGTTTTTTACATCTAGCCCAGGAGGCTCCCATGGTATCTATTCCAAAAATCGTCGGTGTCCTATCGTGTGGTTTCTTACTGTGCGTAGGTCTGTCCCATACCGCACGGGCGGATGATGCGGCATCGGCTCAAGACAAAATGAAAGCTGAACAATCTGATCGTAGGCAAGGCGGTCAGGAAGCTGGTGAACAACAAATGAGCGATGGGTTGAAGGGTGACCAGTCAACAGACGGGAAGATGATCAAGGGCGAAGTGTTGCGCGTCGAAGGGGATAACTATTTCGTCAAGGGGCCTGACGGTAAGGAAGTGCGCATGCATATCGACAACACCACCCAGAAAATCGAAAGCTTTAAGCAGGGCGATCGAATTGAGGCGAAGGTGAACAATGAGAATCACGCGCTATCGATTCGCTCGGCCCGAGGAACTGATGCCGGTAACGCAACGGAAACCGGCCGCGATTCGCTCCACGAAACTGATGCCAATCACGGGAAATGACGCCGGCCGTATGAACGACTCCACCACGAGTCGAGGCGGCGCATCAAGGGAAAGGTCGTGACATCTTCGGGCATGCCACAGCCTTCTGACGAAGCCGAGAATCTTTCCGCGATCGTTTTGTCGGTTTTAAACCGAAGAGGGTGGTCTCGTCCATTCCATATGGCGGCAAATAAGGAGAACGTATGATCAAGGTTACATTATCAATGCTCACAGTAGTGATACTGGGTTTTGGGGCCGGGATAGTTGGAGCCGCTGATCCGATGACGGAAAAAGAGGTCAAACCGACGTTGGGGGAGCGCTTCACTAAAGACACGATCAAAGGCACACTGATGAAGATGGATGGCGAATATTATTCGATTAAGGATACGGATGGTAAAGAAAGCAAGATTCACGTCGATAAGAGCACGAAACTGGATAAGGTCGTGGTAGGAGACAAGGTCAAAGCATATATCACGGACCGGGGGCATGCCACGACGCTCCAGCGCGATGATTAATCTATTAATGTCGTGAAGCGCAGAGCGGTTATCTGTCACGGCCTCCGTCGCGCGTGAGGCTTCTATACGGGGCTTAGGCATGGCTCCGTCCCCATCCATAGCGGATTTCATAGAACGACGCACACAACAATTCAGGACAAGGTTATGAAATCGAAACCGACGCAAGAAGCCGGCTTGAGTGAGGAAGGGATCGGAGATGCCATCAAAGAGGGGGCGATTACCAAGCAATATTTGGCCGATCCGAAGACAATCGTGAGCGCATTAAACCGCTTACGCTCCACCGAGATCACCAGCTACCTGCAATACAAACAACATGCATATATGGCGGTCTCGCTCCTATCCCCTGGCCTGAAGACCGAATTCGAGGCGCACGCGCTCCAGGAATTGCAGCATGCTGATACATTGGCAAATCGCATTCAGCAGTTAGGCGGCGTCCCTGTTTTTGACCTCCAGGAACTCGCGGGGAAAGCCGCATCCATCGGCGTCCACCCTGAGCAAGGAACGACGCTCGTCCAAATGGTGGGAGAAAATCTCCTGCTCGAACGCCGACAAGTGGAGGCGTACAGCGCGCTCATTCGAGAGATTGGGGACAAGGATCTGGTCACCCGACAATTGTTACTCGACATCCTGCAAACGACGGAGCAGCATGCCAGCGAGTTAGCGGACTTCTTGAAACGCTCAAGCGA
>JBDSDL010000157.1:0-12574 GCA_039920585.1 Nitrospiraceae bacterium
GAAAATACTTCTCCCAATCGGTGATGGCATAGTAGGTAAAGAAGCGCAGAGCGGATTTCCGATCGCGCACCGCCTGCGGCATCCCGAGTTTTTGATGTAATTCCGTCTGTGTCAACACGAGGTACCCATCCTCGAAATAGGCTGCCGCGAGGGCTGCAGAAGGCTGGAGCCAGATGCCGGTGGTCGATAAGAGCAGCAGGGTTGAGCAGATGGTAGGAATGGAAAGACGCAGAAGCAAGGTTTCTCTCCAACTAGCAGCGGCATCGTATCGACGGTATCCCTTCCTGTCAAGGATTGCTTGCCGGTGTAAGAACCTCTCGGTTATGATGGCCGGACTTTCTTCACCCTCACAGTGGATTCAATTCTGGAGACAGGTCGTATGAGTATCTCGTTAGAAACCTTACTGCAACAACGCATTCTGGTCCTCGACGGGGCCATGGGGACCATGATCCAGCAGCGGAAGCTGGACGAGACTGCGTTTCGTGGCGAGCGGTTCAAAGAGTGGAAGAAAGATCAGAGGGGGCACAACGATTTGTTGAACCTGACGCAGCCCTCCATTATCGAGGAGATCCATCGCCAGTACTTCGAGGCCGGCGCCGATATTGTGGAAACGAATACATTCAACGCGCAAGCTATTTCACTGGCTGACTATGGCATGGAGTCATTGGCCTACGAGATTGCAAGAGCCGGAGTGGAATGTGCCAAACGTGCTGCGGAGCAAGTCATGAAGACAATGCCGGGCCGGTCGTGCTTTGTGGCTGGCGCCATTGGACCGACAACGAAGACGTCGTCTATTTCGACCGATGTCAATAATTCGGCGGCGCGCGGCACGACCTATGACGAGTTGGTGACAGCCTACTACGAGCAGGTCCGTGGCTTGGTCGACGGTGGAGTGGATGTGTTGTTGGTCGAGACTATCTTCGATACGCTCAATGCGAAAGCCGCGTTCTTTGCAATTGATAGGCTCTTTGAGGATCGCAAGCTGAGACTTCCCCTCATGGCGTCGGTGACGTTTATTCAAGCGGGCAGCAATCGTGGGGTGACGGGCCAAACGATTGAAGCCTTCTGGAATTCCATTTCCCATGTGCCCTTGCTCAGCGTTGGTATCAACTGCGCGTTGGGTCCTAAGGAAATGCGTCCGTTGATTGAAGAACTCTCGCGCCTGGCTCCGATCTATGTGAGTAGCCATCCGAATGCCGGGCTGCCCAATCCGTTGCTGCCGACGGGATTTCCAGAGACACCCGATAGCCTGGCGCCTCAATTGAAAGAATGGGCGCAGAATGGCTGGCTGAATATCGTCGGTGGCTGTTGTGGAACGACACCAGGACACATTAAGTCGATTGCCGAGGCTGTGCGAGGTCTTGCTCCGCGCGTCGCGCCATCCGTCGAGCCGCATACCAGGCTCAGCGGGCTGGAAGCGGTCACGATTCGGCCGGAGTCGAATTTTGTGAACATCGGTGAACGGACCAATGTTACGGGCTCACCGGCTTTCTCCAAACTGATTCTGGCAGGCGATTATGAATCTGCGCTTTCAGTGGCGCGACAGCAAGTAGCGGGGGGCGCCCAGATCATCGACATCAATATGGACGAAGGCATGCTCGACTCCCAGGCTGCCATGGAGAAGTTCCTACGATTGGTCGCATCGGAACCGGATATCACTCGCGTTCCCATCATGGTGGACAGTTCGAAGTGGGACATCCTCGAAACTGGGCTGAAGAATATCCAGGGCAAGCCTGTCGTCAATAGCATCAGCCTCAAAGAGGGCGAAGCCAAGTTCCTCCAGCAGGCCAAATTGGTCCATCGCTATGGGGCTGCCGTGGTGGTGATGGCGTTCGATGAGCGAGGCCAGGCCGACACCTATGAGCGCAAGATCGAGGTCTGTGAGCGGGCCTATCGCCTCCTCACGGAGCGCATCGGCTTTCCTGCCCAGGACATCATCTTCGATCCGAATATCCTTACAGTGGCGACCGGCATTGAGGAACATAATAACTATGCCGTGAACTTCCTCGACGCCACGCGCTGGATCAAGCAGCACCTTCCACTGGCGAAGGTCAGCGGCGGTGTGAGCAACATTTCCTTCTCGTTTCGCGGCAACAACCGCGTACGCGAAGCGATGCACGCGGCATTTCTTTATCACGCCGTCAAGGCCGGTCTGGACATGGGAATTGTGAACGCCGGACAGTTGGCGGTGTATGAGGAGATTCCTAAGGACCTCCTGGAGCTGGCCGAAGATGTGCTGCTGAATCGTCGGCCGGATGCAACGGAACGGTTGGTGACCTTTGCCGAGACCGTCAAGCAACAGGGCAAAGCGGTAGTAAAAGACGATGAGTGGCGTTCAGGCACGGTTGAGGAGCGCCTCTCCCATGCACTGGTGAAAGGCGTGACGGACTATATCGAGCAGGACATCGAAGAAGCCAGGCAGAAGTTTGCCAAGCCGCTGCATGTAATCGAAGGACCACTGATGGCCGGGATGAACATTGTGGGGGACCTGTTCGGGTCCGGCAAGATGTTTTTGCCTCAAGTGGTCAAGAGCGCCCGGGTCATGAAGAAAGCCGTGGCCTATCTCATGCCGTTTATGGAGGCCGAAAAGCTACAATCAGGGGCTTCCAGCTCGAATGGAAAGATCCTGCTCGCGACGGTCAAGGGTGATGTGCACGACATCGGGAAGAACATCGTCGGGGTGGTTCTGGGATGTAATAACTACGAAGTGATCGATCTTGGGGTGATGGTGCCCTGTGAAAAGATTTTGGCGGCGGCACGCGAACATGGGGTCGCGATCATCGGGTTGAGTGGACTGATTACCCCATCGTTGGATGAAATGGCGCACGTGGCGCGCGAACTGACGCGCGAAGGCTTCGACTTACCGTTACTGATTGGAGGCGCCACCACGAGCAAAGCCCATACAGCCGTCAAGATTGCTCCCTCCTATAAGCATTCCGTGGTGCATGTGCTGGATGCTTCCAGAGCGGTGGGTGTCGTCGGGAGCTTGGTGAATGCCGACGCGCGGGCTGATTTCGCTAAGAAGGTTCGCGCCGACTATGATCAGATACGCCAGATCCATCAGGATAAGGGAGCAAAAACTCTTTGGACGTTGGAACAGGCGCGAGTTAATCGATTCCAATCGAATTGGGCTGAGATCGATATTCCCATACCGGTTTTCACGGGGATCAAGGTGCTGCCGCAGCAGCCGTTGGATCAGCTGATTTCCTATATCGATTGGTCGCCGTTCTTCCACACCTGGGAATTGCGCGGACGGTACCCGACCATTCTGGAAGATCCCGTCGTGGGCCCGAAGGCCAAGGAACTGTACGATGATGCACTGGCGCTGCTCCGCAAGATTCTGGAGCAACGGCTATTCACCGCCAATGGGGTCTATGGGTTTTTCCCCGCCAACAGTGCGGGAGACGATATCGAAATCTACAGCGATGGCGGTCGAAAGACTGTCTTGACGACGTTCCACACCTTGCGTCAGCAATCGGAGAAGCCGCAAGGGCAGCGCAGTTTTGCGCTAGCTGATTTTGTAGCGCCGAAAGAGTCTGGCCGCGAAGATTATGTCGGAGCCTTCGCCGTGACGACGGGAATCGGGGTGGATCACTTGTGTAAGGAGTTCGAGCGCGATCATGATGACTACAATTCTATTATGACCAAAGCCTTGGCCGACCGCTTGGCCGAGGCCTTTGCCGAATATCTCCATAAGCAGGCGCGCGAGGCGTGGGGGTATGGCAAAGGAGAGACGCTGTCGAGCGAGGATCTGATCCGTGAAAAGTATCGCGGCATCCGTCCCGCGCCAGGGTATCCGGCATGTCCCGACCACACAGAGAAGCGGTTGCTCTTCGATCTCCTGTCCGCAGAACAGCAGACAGGAATCATCTTGACGGAGAGCTTTGCGATGTGGCCGGCTGCGGCTGTGAGCGGGTTCTATTTCGCCCACCCGGAGGCCAAGTATTTTGCTGTGGGGAAGATTGGAAAAGATCAGATGCTCGACTATCAGGCGCGAAAAGGAATGTCTCTTTCAGCGCTGGAGCTATGGTTGGGGCCGAACCTGAACTATGAGCCCGCTGGAGGATAAGAGCCGACGCATAGGATGAGGGAACGCTTCAACGAGGAGGCCTGCTAGGAAACTTCTGCCAACACGGTCTGCCGGATCGGTTTTCCAATCGCTGCGGTCAGTGCTGACTTCACTCGCTGATATCGTTCTTCTGCCCAGCGATTCACGTCTTCTGAATCGGTAAAGACCAGCTCCCAGGCTTTGGCGGCATCCAACATCAGCAACTGATGCGGGTGATGATTGGCGGACACATAGACGACGAGCACGGCAGATTTTCCGGTGAGACTGATATCCGTAAACACGTGTAACCTGGCGCCATCCGGCAAGGTGATGTCGCGGGAGGCGGCCTCGACGAGAGGATGGTACAGCCGCTGAAGAAATTGGGACGTGACCTCGTAGGCGTTGGTCGCACTTAATAGGCGGGGATTGGGTTTTTCTCCAAACAGGTTCTCGGTCAGATAGGTTGCAGCCTCCCAGGTCGGCATGACTCCGGACGTGACCAAAGATTCGCACAGATACGCGATCCAATTGCGTGTCGCTCCCTGCTTGTGGGCCGCCGTTGTCTTCTTCGCCATGATCGGCAATCCTTTCGCGAGCATGAACGGCTGTAGGTACAGGGCCTGAAATTTTGTGCGAGGGGCTGTACCTGATGAGATGAGGAAAGTATATCGGCGGGTGGAAAAGCGGTCAACGAAATGACGAAAAGGAGGCTATGGCTTGGGAGTCATATCGCGCGGCGCTTGGTCGGCATACTGGTCATGGATGTGCTTGATATCGTTTAGCGATGCAAAGAAGACGTCGAGGAGTTCCGGGTCGAAATGTTCCCCCCGGTGTTTGGTCATGAGATCGACGGCATGATCGAGTGAGAAGGCCGGTTTGTAGACGCGTTGTGTGGTGAGGGCATCGAAGGTATCGGCGATTGCGGCGATCCGTCCTTCCACAGGAATGGCCTCACCCTTCAACTTGCGCGGATATCCATTGCCATCCCAACGTTCATGGTGGGTCCAAGCGATCGATGCCGCGACTTTGAGGATTTCCGCGTCCGATCCGCTGAGAATACGATAACCGATCTCCGCATGTTGAGAAATGACGGTGAATTCCTCCGGCGTGAACTTGCCGGGCTTGAGGAGCACATGATCCGGCGTGCCGATTTTTCCGATGTCATGCATCGGACTGGCGGTGCGGATCAAATCGCACCGTTCGGACGACAGCCCATACTTCCTCGCGAGCAATTCACAGTAGTGGCTCATGCGCTGAATATGTTGTGCCGTGGCACTGTCTCTGTATTCGGCGGCGATGGCGAGTCGCTGAATCGTTTCCTCTCGTGAGAGCCGCAGCTCCTTTTCGCTTCGTTCGAGCCACTCGAGCGCCTGCTGGAGAGCCATCGTTCTGGTTCTGACGACATCCTCCAGGTTCTCCCGATGCAGGCGATTTTCAAGTTCAAGCCGGCGTCGGCGGAGCGCATTGGCGACATTGATCATGACTTCATTGGACTCGAACGGTTTGATGATGTATCCAAAAACTCCCATGTCCAGTGCCGCGTTCGCCAGCACCGAGCTGTCGAGGCCGGTCACCATGATGATGGCGGTGTGGGGATGCTGAATTAGGATATTGCGGACCAGATCCATACCCGACTCACCGGGCATATTCACATCGCACAATATCAATGCAAAGGGTTGTTCATCCAGCCGTGTCCGTGCTTCACGCGCATCGGATGCGAGGACCGTCTCATACCCATGGGTTTGAAGCATGTATCCCAGCAGCCGGCGAATCGGTTCTTGGTCGTCGACGATCAGAACGCGTGTGAGTTCGAGGGGGGCTTGCTGGGTAGATCGGTCAAGAAGCAACGTCATAAATTGTAAGTCTACTTTTTCATGTAGAGAAGAGAACTGGTTGGGCTCAGTGGGCGCTCATGTGTTTCATGATGTGTAGATGTCTTAAGAGAATGTAAGGCCAAAGCACATTTCGTGCCAATACATTACGAAAATTCGCACGTTGCGGGTCCTTCACCAGATCACGCCTTCTTAGCCGAAAAGCAATTGGATGCCGCGTTGCAACAGTGTTTTAAATGAGTGCGGCAGCTTTCTTGCTCGACTCGAAGTAGGATCTGCGTCTGGAGTGCGCAGGTATCTGTACAGATTTAGCCGTTTGCGTCGGGTACTTTTGTACAAATCGATTGGCAGAAATGATCGAAGACCCGTGTCTTTTTCCTCAGCGGAGCGAACATCTTCCAGGATGTCCTGCTTGAAGTGCGAGAAAGAATGGCAGCCCGCAGCGAAGCGCAGGAAAGAGCCCTCTTTGTTTACCTGCGCCCCGCCAAGAAGGGCGAAGCTGTTACTCGCTGATTGGAACATCAGGATGGTTTCATTGCGCTTTCACAAGGCCTTTACTATAATGCGCGACATCCATTAACGGGAGTAACCAATGAGTCATGCAGCTGGACTAGCGCGTGCCGATGGTCGACGAAAAGATCAACTCCGCCCGGTGAAAGTGACGCGGAATTTCATTAAACATGCCGAAGGGTCTGTGCTGATCGAAATGGGCGACACTAAGGTGATTTGTACAGCCTCGATTGAGGAGAAGGTGCCTCCCTTTCTGAAGGGGAAAGGGCAAGGATGGGTGACGGCAGAGTATTCAATGCTTCCTCGTTCGACCCACGAGCGATCCCCGCGTGAAGCGGTTAAAGGGAAGCAGGGTGGCAGGACGCTGGAGATTCAACGGCTTGTTGGGCGAGCCCTCCGTGCGGTGACAGATATGGGCCAGATGGGAGAGCGGTCGATCTGGCTCGACTGCGACGTCATTCAGGCCGACGGAGGAACCAGAACGGCTTCTATTACAGGGGCGTTTATTGCGCTAGCTGATGCGTTTACTGTCCTCAAGAAGCGAGGCCTGATCAAGAAACGACCGTTGACGGACTACCTGGCTGCGATTAGTGTAGGTAAAGTGGGCGGAGAAATTCTCATCGACTTGGCCTATACGGAAGATTCGATGGCCGATGTCGACATGAATGTGGTCATGACTGGACAAGGGCGCTATGTCGAAGTTCAGGGCACAGCGGAACGGACCCCCTTTGCCAAACAGGAAATGGATGAATTCATGGCGATGGGATGGAACGGGATTCAGACCCTCACCGCGCTGCAGAAAGATTTGATCGGCGAATTGGAATAGGGGTGAGAAAATGATTCGTGAAGTTGTCCTCGCCACGCGTAATCGGCATAAGGGCGTAGAGCTTGCGGCACTCTTAGCTGATCTGGACATCACGATTCGCACACTTGATGAATTCCCTGGTGCTCCCGAAGTGGTCGAAGACGGTGACACCTGCGAAGCCAATGCAGTCAAGAAAGCGCGCGCCATTGCCGAGTTCACGGGTTTGCTGGCCATCGCCGACGATACAGGGCTCGAAGTGGATGCGCTTGGTGGGCGGCCCGGAGTGTACGCCGCGCGCTATGCGGGCGAACACGCGACCTACGAAGACAATTGCCGAAAGTTGCTGCAGGAGTTGATGGGCGTCCCTCGCGAACGACGAACTGCTCGCTTTCTGACCGTCGCAGCGATCGCATTGCCTTCAGACGGAATACAGGTGACACAAGGAACGCTGGATGGAATGATTGCGGAAGAAGCGAGTGGGACGCTAGGATTCGGATATGACCCTGTGTTTCTCATTCCAGAACTAGGGAAGACCTTGGCGCAGCTGTCGGCGGGTCAAAAAAACAGGGTCAGTCATCGCGCCAAAGCATTTGTGCAAGCGAAAGAGATTCTTAAAGTGCTGAGTACGGAGTGCTCCGTGATGAGTGGATATAGGGACTCTTGATAGTTGAATTGACTCAGAACTCGTTTCTTAGCACTCAGCACTATGGAAACGTCGGGGCGTAGCGCAGCCCGGTAGCGCGCCTGCTTTGGGAGCAGGATGTCGGAGGTTCAAATCCTCTCGCCCCGACCACCCGCAGCGGAGTGCTGAGACCTGAGTGCTGAGTAACGAGTCTCAGAACCATTTCGAACCATCTGTTCCCCAATCTCAGCACTTCCAAGAGGGCGCCCGTAGCTCAGTCGGATAGAGCATCAGCCTTCTAAGCTGAGGGTCGCTGGTTCGATTCCAGCCGGGCGCACCAGTTACCAATCACTTTCGCCATCTTGCTGGCCTTGTGCTACTTTCTCGCCGCAGACGATCAAGGACCTCGGCCGCGCCCCGCAACCTCTCCGGTTGATAGTGCGCATAACGCAGCACCACCTCCGCGCGGTTGCTCCACGTCGCCTGTTCGTCTTGGAATCAGGTGGACATGGCAATGATGAACGGTTTGCCCTGCCGCTTCGCCCGCCATGCATCATGAAAAAAGGCGCCGCCTTCGATTATTTCATGACGATGATCTCAACTCGGCCTTCTCGCCGCAGGATGTTGATGCCGACATGTTTCGCATGACCTTCAAGCGAGAGGTCAACGGTCGCGTCTCCAATCCTGAGATTCTTAATTTCGATATGTTTCAGGAACGGCGGCAAGACCGGTTGTGAGAAAGTTAGGCATGCATGCGGGGCATCAATTCGCAAACCGAGACAAGATTGGAGCAGGAGAAACACCGCAACCGAGGACCACGTCTGAGGACTACAGGCGACCGGATACAGCGTCGGACCTTCACCGGACCGGCGAGAGAACCCGCAGAACAGCTCGGGCAATCGTTGCAGCTCAAGAAACTGGCTGGCGTCGAAGAGTCCGCAAAGAATCTTCAATGCGCCTTGTTTGAATCCATAGGAGGCCATCCCGGCTGCGATCAGGGCATTGTCGTGCGGCCAGACCGATCCATTGTGATAGGCCATCGGATTGTATCGGAGGTCAGAGGCTGCGACGGTTCGGACACCCCATCCGTTAAACATATCCCCGCCGATTAATGTCTTGGCTGTTCTCATGCCGTGCTTATAGTCGGCAATCTCAGTCCAGAGACAGTGGCCGGCATTCGACGTCTTGACTCGACAGGGCTGCTTGGACCCGTCCAAGGCTAACGCATATGACGAGAGGTCGTTGCACCAAAAGCTTCGCTCGAACTGAGTGCGAAGCTTATCCGCCTCCTTGAGGAGAAGCTTGGACTGCTCCATGTGGCCGAGCACCAAAGCTAATTGAGCCGCACGCCGCTTGGCGGCAAACACGTATCCTTGCACTTCGCAGAGCGCGATGGGCCCTTCCGCCGAGCGGCCATCTGCATGAAACACGGCGTCCTGAGAATCTTTCCATCCTTGATGAACGAGACCGTCTTTAGACCGGCGGCTGTACTCCACGAATCCATCACCATCAAGATCTCCCGCATGATCGATCCACTGCAAGGCACGCTCAATATTCGACCAAATCTGGGCAATAAACGCCTGATCGCCTGTCCGTTCATAATATGCTCCAGCCAGCATGATGAACAGCGGCGTCGCGTCGATGCTGCCGTAATAGCGCCCGAATGGAATCTCGTTGAGTGCCGCCATTTCTCCTTTGCGTGTTTCATGTATAATTTTCCCGACCTCTGCATCCTGCTCCGGAACAACCTTCCTCGCCTGAGTCGCCGCCAAAAAAGCCAGCACGCCGCGGGCGATGGTCGGATTGACCCATAGAAACTCAAATGCGGTAATGATGCCGTCGCGGCCGAATGGTGTGCTGAACCATGGCACACCGGCATAGGGGTATGGACCGTCGGAGGTGTTTGCGACCATCATGTGAAGGTCGGCAAGTGAGCGATTCAGCCAGACGTTGAATCGCTCATTCGATGTCAGGATGCGGCAATCGTCTGCTTTGGCGGAATGGAGCGCTCGTTCTACTGCGACGAGTGCGCGATCATACGTAAGATCGCCTCCGCTTCGCCTGCCGATGTCACAGGAGATCGTGAGCTCCCACTGGACGACTTCTCCTGCCGGCAAGAGCGTGTCGCAATGGATCTCACCGGGATGGACGGTCGTCGGCGCCGGCACACAGCGGACAGTGACCCATCGATCCACACGATCCAATCCCTCGTACCCAAGCGACATTCCATCTTTGGACGTGACGGTCTCCAGGCGTCGACCTCGTCGATTTCGCTTCGTTCCACGGACTTCGAAAAGATCGGCAAAATCGGCATCCACAGAGATGGAGAGCCGGAGCGGAATGGGAAGCAGACTATAGTTGTGGATTCGCAGGCGCTCGAAGCAGAGTCCTTGCCTCAAGAACCGAGTCCGAGACAGGTGCAGCGCGCCGCGCGTGACCTCTCCTTGTCCCTCATGCGTCATATCGGGATTCATGAGATCGACGTTGAGTAAGACATTGTCTTGGTTGACCGTCGAGCTGAGCAGCAAGGGCCGCTCCCCGTTCATGGTCAGCTCGAAACGGGACAGAAAACGGGTCCCTTCGTGGTAGAGGCCATGCGAACCCGTCCTCAGAGAATGGATGTCGCCGTATCGATCGAACAGGCCGAACGTGTCGCCTTGCTTCAGCACCTCGATGTGCTCATCGGTCAGCGAGGAGGAGGCCACAATCTGACATTGATCAATCCGACGATCGACATTATCCATGAGTCCCTCTCATCGATTTCGGATGGACCAGCTCAACCAGCCTCCGAGGGAGGCAGTGAGAAGAAAGGTCGCGCCAATGCCCGCAACGCCGATCGATTCACCAAATCGCTCTGTGACCCAACCGAATAGGCTGATCCCGCTGATGGCGGCCGTCATCGCCCCCGTGCTATAGAGGCCTAGGACGCGCCCCACCATCATTCGAGGCGTCAGCTCCTGCATGATACCCCACGCGATCGGGGTGAAGGCTCCCATGCCTCCTCCAATCACGATCATGAGGAGACTGACCAGGTAGAGGTCTTTCGTCCAGGTAAGCACCCCGATCGCCAACGCGCTGGCCACGCTCGCTCCGGCGATGATCTTGGTGCGGTCCGACAAGTTCCACTCGGTGAACCGCAAAAGCGTCATCGACATGAGCAGCAGTCCCACTCCCAGGGCGGACCAGAGGTAGCCCACCTCGACCGGCCCCAGGCCCAACAGCTTACTCGCAAAGACCGGAAACAGCGTTGTGAGAGCACTGGCGCCGAATCCGTAACATCCCGCCGTGAGAACCAGCAGCAGGATGATGCGTTGTTTGATCGCGACGAATGTGATCCCCTCAATGAGATCTTGGAACGCCGAACCACCGGTTCGCTGTGGCCCCTCAGATGGCTGGAGTGTTCCCAGTCGCACTAACCCGAGACAGAGCGCTGCCACGAAATACGTCACCGCGTTCAGACAGAGCACTTCCTGCGAACCGAACAGGGCGATTCCTATTCCGCTCAACGCCGGACCGAAAATAATGCCCAAGCTGGTCGTGCTCTGAATAAGCGCATTCGCAGCCGTGAATTGAGCCCGTGGGACAATCAGAGGCACCGACGACGTCAGCGCCGGACTGAACGTCGCCATCGCCATTGCGTCGAGAAAGACAAGGACATACAAGAGATTGACTGTGAAGGTGTCGGTTGACACAGCGCAGGGAATGATGCCGATCAGGACAGCCCGGAATACGTTCGATCCGATGAGAAAGAATTTTTTCGGCAACCGGTCCACATAGACGCCGATAAAGGGACCGAGCACGATAGGGGGAATCGTATGAAGGAGGCCGATAATGGTGGTTTTCACCGGCGAGCCGGTAATCGAATACACGAACCAGAGGAGGGCAAGGTTCGAGATCCCGTCGCCAACTTGGGACACCAGTTGACTGAGCCAGATCAATCCAAAATCTCGCGTAAACAGCAGGCGCCAGGGACGCACCACACAGGCCTCGTTTTGTGTAGTCACGTCCTGCCATGCAGAATCTCGGTTGATCATCAGAGTCTGCCAAGACCTCATCCCTCTCTCTCGATCCTGACCTTGTCCGTCCGCACGGCTTTTACCCCCGGGACCTGCCTGGCCGCTTCTGCCGCTTCCAACACAATCACTTGGAATCGGACGGTGCCGCTGAGCGACACGATTCCCTGTTCCGTCTTCACGTCGAAGTTGGCGGCGGTCACGGTCGCACTTTGGGCAAATCGCTCTTTGACATGGCGGGTAATGATGTCGTCCTGTTTGTGCGCGATGACGTCCGGCAGGTCTTTGACCACCTCCAGTTTGTTTGACACAGATTTCACGGTCGGAACCGTACTCGCGATTTGCGTTGCGGCGGCCTTCTCCGTCTCGGTGGACACTTTCCCCAGAAGCGTGACCTCATCCGATCCGGTCTCCACTTCGATCTCGTACGGAAACAGGCGGGGATCTTCCAGCAACGCGAGTTTGACCGTCAGAATCAGCGAGGAGACTGTTCCCTTGCCCGTACCCTCTTTGTCTTTCTCTGCCCCCTCTTCTTTTACGTCTTTTTTCGCCTTCGATTCCTCGCTCTTGGACGTCTGTGCCTTCGGTTGAGAGTCCTGAGCAGACGACTGCGCGGGAGGCAGGTCTTTCTGTGGCTTAGCAGGAAGCTTGGGAGCCGCCACTTTGCCCTGATCGGCGGGAGACTGATCTGATGGGCTCGAATGCTGGTCACTCTGGGCGATCATCGGATTGGTCAGCTGACCC
>JBDSDL010000158.1:0-5135 GCA_039920585.1 Nitrospiraceae bacterium
TGAGTCCGCAAAGCTTCGATAAATTTCTCGCGAGTGGCTGCTTGCGTGGCCGCGGTGAACGGAAATTCCTGCAGGTCGAATGTAGCGCCCAACAATGATTGCACATGATCATAAGGAGGCAAGGTTGTGGTTGTGACCCGATGTGTTGGGAGTACGGTCAAGCCCGGGTCTTCGAGGGCGGTCAACAACATCAGCACCGCGTCGTACGAGTGCTGGCCGTTCGGCGCGCCGGCCTGTTGTCGGCGGAGTTTCTGATAGTTCAACGCGGTTTCGTAGCGATGGTGGCCGTCTGCAATAAACAACGGCGTACTGCGCAAGGCGTCGACTGCATGCTTCAGTACGGCTGGGTCCGTCACAGCCCAGAGTTGCTGGCGGAACCCCACATCGTCGCGAAAGTCGATCGGGGCAGGTGTCCCCTTCACTGCCCCCTCCAGCAGGCCCATCACCGTCCCTTGAGGATCGGAGTAGAGCGACCAGATGGGGCTGAAGTTCGCCTTGCAGGCTTCGAGTAGATTCAGCCGATCTGTTTTGGCGGCTGAGCGTGTATTCTCATGTGGGTAGATATGTCCAGAATCGAGCGCTTCCAGTTTGACGGTGGCGAGAAAGCCCTTGAGAATTTTTGTCGGCGAACCGGATGGAGCATAAGGCGCGGTGTATTCGATCGTATGGTAGTAGAGGGTCGGCTGCGCATCGCGTTTCAGCGCCCCGCTCTTCAGCCAATCGCGAAGGGTCGATGCGGCACGGGTGTATCGGTTATGAGTTGGGCCGTCGCCTGGTTGGTCGAGTCCCAATTCGAGTCGAATGATGTTCTGCGGATGGCGATCGTGCAAGGCCTTCTGCCCAGCCACATCGATGATGTCGTAGGGCGGCGCCGCGACCTGTTTGATCTCTCCGACAACCGTCGTCTCGTACCGTGTGCCCTGAAACGGAATAATTGTCGACATAGTGAAATCCTCTATTCAGTAAGTGGTTGGGGCCGTTGCGGCGCAACGACACGAGAGGTGGAACCTTTCCTGCTGCGCGGCGCCTTCCGATGCCCCGGAGGCGTGGAACACGCAGAAGAAAGGCTATCGGTCGCGGGTGACCATGTAGTCGGCGGTTACCGAGAGGGCTCGTTTGGCCGTACTGTCTTCGAACTGGTTGAGGTCTCGTTGGGCTGCAGCGATATAGGATCGTGCGCGATCCATGGCGTAGGTAATCGAGCCCATTTTTTCCATCAAGTGAATGAATCGCCCAAGGTCTTCCTCTGTGAGGG
Organism: Nitrospiraceae bacterium; assembly: GCA_039920585.1. Lineage (GTDB taxonomy): Bacteria > Nitrospirota > Nitrospiria > Nitrospirales > Nitrospiraceae > Palsa-1315. Next base: position 1,256 of record JBDSDL010000158.1, read on the forward strand.
ATCGGCGTTCCATACGGTCGACGATCATCTGCCGGTCCTGCTCCGAACAATGATGCAGAAGATGTAAGAGCGGCAGCGTGGCTTTGCCTTGGCGGAGATCCTGCCCCAGCGACTTGCCCAAGTGTTCGCCATTGGCCGTATAGTCGAGCGTATCGTCGGCCACTTGGAAGGCGATCCCAAGATGGAGGCCGAACCGGAAGAGCGCATCCTGCTGGGGCTCTGACGCATCCGCGAGTATGGCGCCCATGCGACAAGCGGCGGCAATCAGGCCGGCCGTTTTGTATTCGACAATTTTGAGGTATTCCGCTTCCGACATGGAGGGGTTGCCGTTGTAATAGAGCTGAAGCACTTCGCCTTCCGCCATCTTCTTGCAGGCCTCGCCGAGCACTTCGTTAATCCCATGGTTATGGAAGTCGACGACTTGGCAGAAGGCTTTGGAGTAGAGGTAGTCGCCGACGAGGATACTGATTTGGTTGCCCCAGACTTTTCGGGCGGTTCGCCGTCCTCGGCGGATATCGGCCTCGTCAACCACATCATCATGGAGCAGGGACGCGGTATGAATGAACTCCACCAGACTGGCGAGTTGGTGATGATCGCGACCGGTATAGCCACAGAGACGGGCGGAGAGCAGCAGCAAAAATGGTCGGATTCTTTTTCCGCCGCTGTTCAGGATATGGGCGGCGACGGTATTGACGAGTGCCACACTGGAGTCGAGGTTCGTTCGAGCCTGGCGCTCCATCCCCTCCAACTCATCGCGGTACGCTTCCCAGACGTCCGCCATGGTATTGATCGTGGAGGTGATCGGGCTTTGTGGCATGGGGCGGATGGTAGGGCAGAGGAGGAAACAAAGTCAAGCTGATGCCCCCTTTAGGGGGCATGCCAGTATGGGCTAGATAATCTTGACAGAAGAATCGTGCTTCTATTAAGGTGAGTGGAGCGAAAATGAACGGAATTTGCCTTGTGAGTAACGGGGTTAGCCATCCCGATTGCCTCTCTGGTATAGCCTCAGGTCGGTAACATACACGCCTACATTTAATGAGATACGAACGATGAGCATTCCCGGTTTTCCGCCGAAGCAAGGCCTCTACGATCCTGAACAGGAGAAAGACTCCTGTGGGATCGGTTTTGTCGTCAATATCAAGGGCCAGAAATCCCATACCATTGTTCAGCAGGGGCTCCAGATTCTAGAGAATCTGAGCCATCGGGGGGCGCAGGGCTGTGACCCTTGCACAGGGGACGGCGCTGGGATTCTGCTTCAAGTCCCACACGAATTCCTCAAGCGCGCAGTCGGCGATGCGGGAGTGTCTCTGCCCAATGCCGGGGAGTACGGCGTGGGGATGGTGTTTCTCCCGCCCCAGGTCGATGCCCGGGAACAGTGCGAGGCGCTTTTCTCCAGAATGATCGGTGAAGAGGGCGCTCGGCTTCTTGGTTGGCGTGATGTGCCGGTCAAGAGCGATGCGATCGGCCCCGTAGCGCGCAGCACCGAGCCGTTTATGCGGCAGGTATTCATCGCCCGCGATGTCCTCAATGAAGGGCAGTTTGAACGCAAGCTCTATGTGATTCGCAAGCGGGTGGAAACGGCCATCCGCGAATCGGCGATTCAGGGGCGCGACTACTTCTACATCTCCAGCCTGTCGGCGAACACGATTGTGTACAAGGGGCTGTTGCTTCCGGAGCAGATGTCGGACTACTACCAAGACTTGAAGGATGAGCGCCTGATGAGCGCGCTTGCCCTCGTGCATTCCCGCTTCAGTACGAACACGTTCCCCACGTGGCCGTTGGCGCATCCCTATCGCTACATTTGCCATAACGGCGAGATCAATACACTCAAGGGCAACGTGAATTGGATGCGCGCCCGGCAAGGGCGGCTCAACTCTGAATTGTTCGGCCAGGATCTGGCCAAGCTGTATCCGATTGTCTCCGAGCAGCAGAGCGACTCCGCTTGTCTGGACAATGCCGTGGAATTTCTGACCATGGGAGGCCGCTCCCTCCCGCACGCGATGATGATGCTGATTCCCGAACCCTGGGTCGCGAATCCGCAAATGGATCTCGATCGGCGGGGGTTCTATGAGTATCACGCGGCGATGCAGGAGCCCTGGGACGGTCCTGCGGCGGTCTGTTTCACCGACGGCAAGTTCATCGGCGCGACACTCGACCGCAACGGGCTGCGTCCCTGCCGCTATCAAGTGACGACGGACGGTCTGGTGATTTTGGCTTCGGAAGCCGGTGTGCTGCCGATGGATGTTCGGAAGATCAGGCAGAAGGGTCGCCTCATGCCTGGTCGGATGTTCATGGTCGATACCGTGCAGGGGCGCATCCTCGACGATGAGGAAGTGAAGGCCGAGATTGTGAGCCGCAAGCCCTACCGGTCATGGGTGACTGAATATCGTATTTCGCTCGACGAGTTGCCCGATCCGAGCAATGTGCCGCAGCCGGACCACCTGACGCTTCGTCAGCGCCAGCAGGCCTTTAGCTACACCATCGAAGAATTAAAGATGGTCATCACTCCCATGGTGGTGGAGGGGCAGGAAACGACGTCTTCGATGGGCACGGATACGCCGTTGGCGGTGCTGTCCGACAGGCCGCAACTGCTCTTCAAGTATTTCAAGCAGCTGTTCGCTCAGGTGACCAATCCGCCAATCGATCCGATCCGCGAAGAGTTGGTGATGTCGCTGACGACCAGTATCGGACCCAAGCCGAATCTGATGGATGAGCATCCTGAGGCTTGCCGACGCATCAGGGTCAAGCAGCCAATTCTGACGAATGCCGAACTCCAGAAGATCCGCGACCTCGCCGATCCGCATTTTAAGAGCAAGACGCTCAGGATGCTCTTCCGTGTGGCCGAGGGACCGGAGGGGCTTGGGGCAACAGTGGACGATCTCTGCCGGCAGGCTTCCCAGGCGATCAAAGACGGCTACAAGTTTCTGATTCTGAGCGATCGCGGGGTCAACGAAGAATGGGCGCCGATTCCGAGCCTCCTCGGCATCGCGTCTGTCCACCATCATCTTGTGCGCGATTGCACGAGGACTGAAGTCGGCCTTATTGTGGAGACCGGCGAGCCGCGAGATGTGCACCACTTCGCCTGCTTGATCGGCTATGGAGCCGGGGCCGTGAATCCGTATCTTGCCTTCGAATCGATCGTGGACCTCGATCGTGAGAGCTACTTTCCCGAGGGGCTGGACGCGCAGACAGCGGAAGGCAAGTTCATCAAGGCGATCAATAAGGGCTTGCTCAAGATCTTCTCGAAGATGGGTATCTCGACGGTGCAATCCTACTGCGGCGCGCAGATCTTCGAGGCCATCGGATTGAATCGTGAACTCATCGGCCGGTACTTCACCGGCACGCCGTCGCGCGTGGAAGGGATTGGCATTCGCGAGGTCGGAGAGGAGACGCTTCGGCGCCACCGCCTGGCCTATGAGCCGGCGCCGATACGGCAACTCGATTTCGGAGGGGAGATCCACTACCGCATTCAGGGCGAGCACCACAACTGGAATCCGGACACGATCTCGAAGCTGCAGCATGCGACGAAGACCAACGACCCCAAGACCTTCGCCGAGTTTTCCCAGCTCGTGAACGACGAGAGCAAGCAGCGCTCAAACCTGCGCGGGCTGCTCGAGTTCAAGTTCCTGCCGAAACCGATTCCTGTCGAGGAAGTGGAATCGGCGAAAGAGATCGTCAAGCGGTTTACGACAGGCGCCATGTCGTTCGGTTCGATCAGCAAGGAAGCACATGAGACTATGGCGATCGCGATGAATCGCCTGGGCGCCAAGAGCAACACCGGCGAGGGTGGAGAAGACCCGGCTCGATTCGTTCCGCTGCCGAACGGCGATTCGAAGAACAGCTACATCAAGCAGGTCGCCTCGGCGCGGTTCGGCGTCAC
>JBDSDL010000159.1:0-3363 GCA_039920585.1 Nitrospiraceae bacterium
ACGCTGGCGGTTGGGGCCGATGCCGATGTGGCGATTGTCGATCAGCAGGAACAGTGGGAGGTCGATCCAGCTAAGTTTCGCTCAAAGAGCCGGAATACCCCGTTTGCCGGATGGAAGGTGAAGGGCCTGGTTACGACGACGATCGTGGGTGGCCGGGTCGTATTCGAGGCCGGTCTGGTAGAGTCATAGCGCTGTGCAACGTATGGCCAGTTGGGCGTTGGTCGGTTGCCTTACGCTTGAATGGCTGGCGCTGGGAGTCTGGGTTGGCGGCGGACTGGTGCTTATCGGAGCGGTGATTCCCGCAGTTTTTAATACGTTCGGCGGGCAGGACTCGGGCGGATTGTTTCTGACGAAGGCGTTTGAGGGCTATCATCGCTTCATGATCGGAGCGCTGGCGATCATGGGCGCCACATTGTGGTATCGCTGGTGGAGTGGAAATCCGGTTGTCGGCGTCAGTCGGAGCGAGATGATGGTGTTGGCTGGGATGGTGGTGATCACGGGCATCATTATTGTGTGGCTGCATCCCTCTGCTGCGGCGCTTCAAGCACAGGCCTTCGCGGCGCAAGAAGAGGCGGAGAAGAAAGCGGCCTTCGAAGCCTTGTTTCGTATGCTGAAGCCAATTCGTTGGATCTACATGATTGATCTTGTTCTAGGCATTCTCTTGATCGGCATCAAGGCGAAACAGTCTCTCTATCGGGACGGAGTATCCTCGTGAAAACAGCATGGTTGGCATTGGCAGACGGCACGATGTTCGAGGGCCGTGCCCTTGGATACGAAGGGGAGACGGTGGGAGAAGTTGTGTTTAACACGGCTATGACCGGCTATCAGGAGGTCTTGACCGATCCTTCATATAAAGGGCAAATCATCACGATGACCTCTCCCCATATCGGAAACTATGGGATGACATCGGAAGATGCCGAGTCACGACAGGTTTGGGCTGAGGGATTTATCGTGAAAGAGGCAAGCCGACTCGCTAGTAACTGGCGCAGCCGACAGCAGTTACACGATTATATGCATGAGGCGAAGATCGTCGGCATCGAAGGCTTGGATACGAGGGCTCTGACCCGCCACTTGCGCGAACATGGTTCGCAGCAAGGCCTCATCACCCATGTCGAGGGGGATTCCCGCCGAGCCGTCGAGAAGGCACAGGCAGCTCCGAGCATTGTTGGGCGCGATCTGGCGGCAACTGTTACCTGTGGGAAAGCTTATCGGTGGACTGAAGGGTCAGGCGAGTGGGCACCCTCGCTCGATGACAAGCCACGGGTCAGTACGACTAGGCGGTGGCATGTTGTCGCCTACGATTTCGGCGTGAAACGGAACATTCTTCGCCGGCTGGTGGATGTGGGGTGTGACGTCACCGTCGTTCCGGCTTCGACCACCGCGACGCAGGCTGAAGCCCTCAAGCCAGATGGGATCTTCCTGTCGAACGGTCCGGGGGATCCGGAGGGAGTACCCTACGCGATCGAGGCGGTGCGGCAATTGATCGGACGCCATCCGGTCTTCGGCATTTGCTTAGGGCATCAGATTCTCGGTCTCGCGCTGGGGCTCAACACTTATAAGTTGAAGTTCGGCCATCATGGGGCGAATCATCCGGTCATGGACCTCCGCACGAGACAAGTCGAGATCACGTCGCAAAACCACAATTTCGCGGTTGAGGTGGCCAGTCCGATCAGCACGATGCCGGAACGTCCACCTGTGGTGGACACCTCGTTCGGTCAAGTTCTGGTCACACATCTGAGCCTCAACGATCACTCGATTGAAGGATTGGCCTGTGTCGATCGCCCGGTGTTTTCGGTACAGTATCACCCAGAGGCGTCTCCCGGACCCCATGACTCCGCCTACTTATTCACTGAGTTTACGCAGCAAATGGAGAAACAATGAATAGACTGCACCCCATGCTTGGTCGGCTCTGCCTCCTCGCAGCTATCAGTTTGCAAGCCGGTTGCATCACGGTCAATCTCATCGAGCCAGCGGGGCCAGTGAAGGAAGTGCAGCTTAGCGGCACGGGCGATGAAAAAGTGCTGCTGCTCGATCTGTCGGGGGTCATCAGCTCGCAAGATAAAGAGGGTCTCGTTTCGCAGCCCAATATGTTGGCGACGTTCAAAGAGGAGCTGACGAGGGCATCGAAGGACGACAAGATCAAGGCTGTGATTGTCCGCATCAACAGTCCTGGCGGAACCGTGACCGCGTCGGATATCCTCTATCACGAGTTGCGGGAGTTCAAAGTTAAGAGGAAGATTCCTGTGATTGCCTCGATGATGGATGTGGCGGCATCAGGGGGCTACTACCTGGCCATGGCGGCGGACAGCATTGTGGTCCATCCCTCGACGGTGACAGGCAGTATCGGCGTCATTATGTTGACCGTCAATGCCAGGGGATTGCTCGAAAAAGTGGGTGTCGAGGCCAGCGCCATTACGTCCGGCCCCCGCAAGGATATGGGCTCACCCTTTCGAGTCATGACGGCTGAGGAGCGCGGGATTTTTCAAAGCGTGATCGACTCGTTCTATCAACGGTTCCTGACAGTCGTGCAGGAGGGGCGTCCCAATCTGTCGGCTGAACAAATCAAGAAACTAGCCGATGGACGGATCTATTCAGGAGATCAGGCCAAGGCGGCAGGCTTGATCGATGAGATCGGGTATCTCGATGACGCGGTCGAAATGGCTAAAAAGAAAGCGGGTCTCACGGACGCGCGGGTTGTGACCTATGGGAGGCGAGGAGAGTATCAGAATAATATCTACTCGCGGCTGTTCGGGACGAGTTCAGGTATTACCGGATTAGCAAATTTGGATGTGTTGTCGATGGTGCGGGGTGGAACACCGCAGTTCATGTACCTCTGGATGCCGTAGTCGCATGTGTCTATCTGACCATCGATAGGGATTGCTGAAGGTGTCACCATGGCTCAATGGACAGATCGACAGATCGACAGATTCTTCTCGACACCGATCGGACGCCGGGCGGTGCTGGCTTTGGGCGTCCAGGGGGCGAAGGGCCTGTGTACGGCCCTTGGGGTTGGGACGGCCCTGAGTCTATTTGGCAGCTTGACCGGTTGTTATCGTGCGCCAGGCACGGCTCGCGATCAGGTGATCTTTTTCTCCGAAGAGAAGGAATTGCAATTTGGATTGAGCGCATTCCGCGAGGTCTTACGGGCTGCGCCGCTCAGCGACAACGTGGAAGTGAATGAGTTGGTCCACCGTGTGGGACGAAACATCGCTGAAGCGGCGAACAAGCCGGAGTATCAGTGGGAGTTCGCGGTCATTCAAGACGACAAGATGGTCAATGCCTTCGCGCTCCCAGGTGGCAAGGTCGCCATCTTCACCGGGATTCTCAAAATTACGAAAGACGACGCTGGATTAGCGACGGTGA
>JBDSDL010000160.1:0-3410 GCA_039920585.1 Nitrospiraceae bacterium
CGTACGCGGCGACTCCGCTCGCCGAGTCCATTGGAGCGTTGACGTGCGGGCCGTAGGCGAGTGCGATCCCCCAGTAGCACATGGCGCAGGTGGAATCGAGCTCTGCGGCGCGCGTGAACGAGCGGATAGCTTCCGCGTGATTGAATCCGTAGACGAGTCGCAGGCCCTGATCGAAGTACTGCTGTGTGGCCGGAACTCGAGTGGAGATGCGTTTGTGGTGGGAGCCGAGGTTCGTGTAGAGGGGAACCGTGTCAGAAAGGCTCCTCGGCGGAGCAGGCGCTACCGTCGACTCTGTGCCCAAACTGGGAGCGGCACAGGCGAGCAGAGCAGCCGCAGCGAACCCGATGATGTAGGGGGACTTCATGGAGTGCCTCCTTCCATTAAGCGCGGCTATGTGGGCAGTCTCACTTGCGCGTATTAGCATTCCGCGATCTTGCTTAGATTCTTCGGACATGGGCCTCTCCTGATGATGGTTAGTTGCTGAATGACGGCCGCATTATCCTATGGACGTTTCAATTCAGAGCTTGCGGTTTGCGGCCATGATCGCGCGTCCCCCGTCTCTTGCTCTTTTGCAGGACCATGCATGAAGTATCGGAACTCACGGGTTCGACGTCATGTGATAGGGGCGCAATAGTCATCGTGTTTCACTTTGGTAAGTTTTCTCGGATTGAAGAGCCGTCCGCATCGACGCGGCAATCCATGTGGACTATAGGATGACTGTTTGTGGTTGTTCTTATCCGGGAATCTGGCTCTCTTGACAGAAGAGTGCCAGGCTGTCTATCACTTGCTTTGGCGTCCGGTACACTTTGCCGGCCGTCCGTCCTAGCCGTGTGGTGGGCGCATGGATGTCTTGTCTGAAGTCCTCAAGGCCGTCAAAGTCGACGGCGCCATGTTTTACAATGCGGAGCATTCGGCCCCCTGGTGCTTTCGCGCGCCCGCTTCCCATCTCGTGGCTCCCTATCTTTCCCCGGTTTACAGGCACGTGACTATGACCAGCCGGGAGTTTTTTTACCATCTACCATGTTAGTTCTCAGTTCGCAAGGCATGACTCTGACCTCCCTGGTTGAGGTCCAGTCTAACAGTCACCCTGGACCAAATTTGCCCGGGCAGCTTAGCCAGCCGTAGCGGCCGCCGTTCTTCTCTCTTCTCATAGAGGGTGGCCAGGCGGGTTCCCATCGTGCGCGTTCTGCGAGCAAGGAGTGCACCTGGCCTCTCCCCGCCATCGCTTATGTCTTGAGTAAGATTCCGAAAGTTTTGACGTAAGTTACAATAGTCTCGGAACCGTCCGGCCTTCTTCTAAATCTTGGAGGTCGGCCCAGGCAGTGAGGTCTGTACGGGAGGGATCAACGGTGTCTCTGAGCTTGTTGAAGTATTCTTGCTTCTTTGGCGTGCTCGGTCCGCGTGTCAGCATCATCCGGTTCCATGCTTCCAACTCGGCAGGAGGATGTGCTTTCGCTTGCTGCGAAACCCATTTCGCCACTGCTTCGTCTGATGGATTGGCTTTGACTGTTGCGGTGAACTGATCGGCAGTGATCCCTGTGAACTCCATGAGCCGTTCGTCCATTGGACAGGGGTAGATGTATTCGCCTTCGGTCTTGCCCAGCACGGCGCGGCATTTATCGATCATGCGCGCGAGATGGACATAGCCCTCCATCTTCACGCGCATGCTGCGAGGAAATGAGCTTCGAAGGTCCATCAGATTCCAGTCGAAATCCCCCTCACCGTCCCCATGGTGGGGAGAGGGTGGGGAGAGAGAATCTTAGATCAATTTGTGGTTCGTGAACGTTAAGTTCTTCACGATTACTCCGCCGTTTTCGTATGTAATGATGCGGCGGGTGGCCGGCAAATCCGATGACCCGACGCGTACATGGGTGTCGGTGAAGCTTTCCACGTTGTTCAGCTTCCTGTCGGTGGGTGAGTAGTAGTACACGCTGTACTTCGTCGTCAGGTTCTTCTGGTCCTGGGTGACGGAACTTTCTTCGACGTTGATGGTAAAGGCAAAGGGGGTCGTGCCGGGGTGCGCCATGGTGCGATTGATTTGGGTGATGCGATGGTCTTTGACGCGATAAAACGAGTTCGACCCGTGAATGATCAGTTTCGTACCGAACGGGTGCCCGTCCTCTTCCATGGTCAATGAGTATTTGCCGTCCGATTCCTCGAAAGTTCTTGGTCCACGGTGTACCGCGATCATGCCGAGTTGTTCCTGCGCCCACTTCTGCACATCGGCATCGCCCAGTTGGACCGATACTTCGCGAGGGCCTTTGACTATGACGGGTCCACGGGTTTCTTTTCCGTTCACATTCACCATCAGATCGGCGGTGAATCCCATAAAGTCCTTCTGCCATCGCGCGGTGTTTTCGAAGGCTTGCCGGAGGATTTCGCGGGCCTTGGGATCGTCGGCGATGGTCGGTTGGTTCTGTTTCTGATGTTCCATTGTGGTCTCCCTCTAAGAATAAAGTGAGCAGGATTATAACCCCTGGATGAAAATAGCCTCAAGTGGTACCCGTCTGATGCAAAGTATCTGGTGGATTTTGGGGAACTCCGCTATACTGCGCGGCGCGTTGCTGTACCTAGAATAGAAAGGACGGACATGGAACGACGGGCTGCTTCCCATACAGAAGAAGAAGAGATGAACCATCGCCGGCGGTTGCTGAATGCCGCGAAGAAAGGTGATCAGAAGGCCATCGGCAAGCTCTTAGAGCTGTATCAAGTGCGGATCTACAGTGGCGACATGGTGACGAAAATGAATAAAACATCCGCGACACATAAGCTTCAGGCTCAGCTCGCGGAAGGAAAGCCGGTCAAGGGTGGGTCGGGGAGTCACGGCAAGAAGACTATGCCGTCGAAGCCTGCTTCGAAGAAACTCAGAGATGGAAAGCCCGCGGAAAAACGCACACTCGCGAAAGCCAAATCGCGTTCTGCCATCGTGAAGTCAAAAGCTAAGCCAAAGGCAAAAGTTCGATCAGCCAAAGTTCCAGCAAAGAAACACAAGAAGTAGCCAGGCTGAGATTATTGCACCGCTACTCGTAGTCCCCCTCCCCCCAGTTTTGCGGCGATCTCTTCCGCTTCTGCCAGCGTACCTGCGAATACGATGGCTTCTCCATCGTGGTCGATCTTCCATGCGAGTTCAAAGGCCTTCGTGGGGTTCATGCCAGGAATGTATTGGCAAAAGAGCGCAATGACCTGCTCATAGGTGTGACATTCGCAGTTGAACACGATCACACGCGCATCGACCCCAGCACGTGTGTCGATGCTGGTGGTCTCTACGGGGGCGGGAGGGGCGAAGGGGATGTTCGTGCCTGCCATGGGGATGAATTCTAGCAGACTTGACAAGAACTTTTAATAGCCTGTTCGGATAAGCAGGTGGTTGATTCTCGGCCAATTCTCTCGGATACAGGATTGCGCATAGA
>JBDSDL010000161.1:0-3947 GCA_039920585.1 Nitrospiraceae bacterium
GCTTACTTGATTTCAGCCTTGAGATTGGCTGTTCCGCCATCTGTCACATCGACCTCAAACTCCACTTTCTTGCCCTTGGCGGCGAAGGGATGCCAGGCCACGACCTTGTGCTTGCCTGCCGGCACATCCTTGATTTCGAAGCTGCCATCGTCCTTCACAACCGCAAAGTGAGGGCTCGACACCGGGAGAAAGAAGCCCTGCATGAACTCGTGCTGGTCACACTGTAAACGATAGAACCCATCCTTCTCGGCTCCACCCCGGAACACCACTGGCTTGTCGAGCTTGTCACCCTTCTTAGCCAAACCGATGTTGAAACCGGTGGCCGAGCTGGTGCCCTTCACGACGAAGCTATGCGGATTGTGGAGCACGCCTTGGAGCGACTTTGGATCATCCGGATCGGCGTCAAGGTTTTCAACCTTGAAAGACTTGTTATTCACCACAATCCCAGCGAACGGCAGAAACTCGCAGAACGCCGCCGTCACTTCCGTACCACTATACCCATCGACGAATGCCTTATCTTCGACATCGATGACCGCAACCACGGCATTCTTCAGGCCGCCATCCTTGCCGACTTCGATGGTCTTCAAGAACCGCTTATCCCCATCCATCAACGACTTGTTTGGATTCTGCGGACAGAATTTTGGATTGGGGAACTTCGAGAACAAAAACTCCTTTTGCTCAGACTTTCCGGCAAAGGTCACCTTGCCAGAAATCGTTCCGCCTGCGAACGAGGTGAGAGGCGCCGCAACGAACGCGACGGCTGCCACGCCAAATATGACTGATAGTGCACTCTTCATGGGACTGCCTCCTTGTGATTAACGATAGACCCTGATTCCTAGCTCGCTGTTCCCTTCCTTTATCCACCGGCCCAATGAGAGAAAGGTAGGAACAGCTTCCTCTCTGGTGTGCTCGATCGACGACATGCTGGCGAGGCTGGTCTGGGACCGAGTATGTATATAAAATCCTACCGTATCCTGTCAATCTGAAACAAGGGGACGAGAAAGCCCGTTTGGCGCTACTTCTTCGTTGACAACAGCCCAAATGATTGATGATGGTTCCAGCTCATTCGCCGCAGAAGACCGGTCGATGTCGAACGAACAACTAACCTAGCCCTTGTTCATCTTGGTCAGCCCAAGCAACTTTATCGACTGCTGCGCAGCGGCGCGAGCCTTGGTGGCGGGATTGAGAAGTTGTCCTGGATCAGCATGGATGCCGATATCCGACACACGGTTGCATTGTCGGATCACTTCATTGAGGGGAATGATGGCATCGGCACGATGGGGATTTGACGCTGAGAGCTGCTTGATGAGTCTCTCGGCAAAATGCGTCGCCTCTCCGCAATGATGGACGATGGCCTTAGCATCTCCCATTCCGCCATGCGCCACCATTTCTTCGACATTCTTCATCAGACCATCGCCCTGCTCTTGCAGACTAGCACCAGATGGCTCTACTGCACCTGCCATGTTCTCATCCAAGACAAAAGGAAACCACAGGGTGGCTAGGCCTGCCAGCATGACAACCGGCAGACTCCAGCCTCTGATCATTTGAAGCAACCTCACATCTCCTTTTTAATATCGACCCTTTGGCGCCAGCGGAGAAGAGGTCAGACCATGATAAAGACGGTGAAACTCTTCAGTCGTGAGGGTTTCATTCTGTAATTGGGCAAGAGTGGCCTGATCGATGGGATACTCAACCGTGTCGTCATAGTTCGACGATGCGATCGTCACAAATCGTGGAGGAAAAAGTCGCTCCGGTAACAGAATTCCCACACCGAGGTTGTATTTCAGCGCCAATCGAATCGCTTCTCGCGCCTTGTCAGCCGGAACTTCTCGGCCTAGACCGATGTTTTGCGGAGGTTGGCCCTGTCTGGCAAACTGAAAGTGGACGTTGGGCATCCCTGCTTGGACAAATTCTTCCTTCAATGAGGCTACTTGACTCTTGTACTGGCTCGCCAGTACGACTTCGACACGGCTGACCGCTGGCGCCGATGCGACTTCAGCCGCGACCGCATGAGCTCCTATCAAACTGGCACAGACAGCAATCGCCACGGCATGAAGATATCGAGAGCAGACCATGGTTTGTTCGACTCAAAATCTGAATCCCAACGATGTGGTACCGTTCGCCGCTACAGTGACGTCTTGCACTTTCTCTCCCAGGGTCGGATGCCAGGCCTTGATCCGATACGTGCCTGCCGGAAGATCCTTGATCTCAAAGGTCCCTTCCGTACCAGTGATCGCGTAATACGGATTCTCGACGGCAAGCCCATGTCCCTGCATGAACGGATGCATGCCGCATTGCATGGTGACGCTGCGGCGGTTTCCGGTGAAACGGATGATATCGCTCGTCCCGGATTTGGTCAGCGCCGGCCTATGAAACATAATGAACACATGGTCATAGTCCCGTTCATAAATCTGCAAATCGTGCGAGACCTCATCCTGATTCGTCACCGTCAGAGGATGGTGCTCTCGCATGACCGACACAAATGGAATGAACTGACAGATGTTCGCCTCCAATTTCGTTTCCGTCAACCCAAACGGTTTGCCTTTCTCAATGCCTTCGATCGTCACGATCACATCTTTCAACCCCTGCTGTGCTCCAACGGCTACTTCCCGAAGCAGCCGGTACCCGGACCCATCGGATAATGCCCCGCAATAGACCCGGTCGGGATATCGACGAAGTTCGAACGGCATGGGCGGCGGAGCTTCACCGGAAAACTGCACGGTCCCGGTTACCATGCCACCGTTCGTTACCGTTCCTTCCTCGTATGCCCAGGCCGTGATCGGACAGATCGCGAAAATACTGAGAACAATCGTGTGACAGATAGAAGCCACAATGCGCCCGTCATGTACAGCCATGCTCACCACCGTTAGAAGTAAATAGAAACGAAATAGATGGGGGGAGTATGCATACTCCCCCCATCCTCAGAGCGATCTTACGCGGCCTCGTATTCGTTCCGGCTGAACCTGCTCTTCTTCAACGAGCCGACGCCATCGTCGATCTTACCGTCCAACCGTCGATGTACGCAAAACAGCCCCTCCGTCATTTTCACCCTCCGCCCTCTTAGTCGGCGGAACCTGGGGCATCAACGGAAGAATCCGCTGATCGTCAACCGGCAGTACCTTAAAGAGACCCCATTGTCCTGCGTTGGCAAACGCCGGACGCTGGTTTTTCCACATATAGTCGCCGACGATCTTATTCGGACCTCCTGCGCCGCCCGTGAGATAGGCGTTGATCACTTCGGAACCGCCGAACTCCATGGTGCTGACCTGGTCGGCACCCTGCGAATACGGTTCATGCGGCCACTCGTGGCCGTCGACGGTGAACAGCTGAACCTGCTCGCTGAACGCGCCGAGTACGTGAATGGCCACCGGATCTCCGACATGCGCCTGCAGCAGCGGCGTCGCAGGTCCACCACTCCCGGCTTTTACGCAGCTAAAGATCTCCGACACATCACAACCCTTTTCCATCCGCCAGGCGGTCGGTTCCGACTGATAATTCACAGCCGTGATGCCGGCCGCCTGTTGGATATAGGGCATAAAGCTTACGCCTATGATGTTATCTTCGTCCTGGAACATCAACGAGAAGGAACGATAGTTCTTTCTGTTTTCGTTCCCTGGAATCGTCCGATCCACGAGCACATCGGCACGCCAGCTACTCTTCATCGTCACGTCAGCGCCCGTCATCGGGTCGCGGTAGTACGATCCCTTCGGACCGACAATGATCGAGCCGAACAGGCCATTGCGTGGATTCTCAACCACGTTCCCCCAATCTTGAATGAGGGCGGCCAGTTCTCCATACTCCGGGTGAGCAAAATAGGTGTACGTTTTGCTCTGCCCAGGACCGATCGTTTGATCGCCCGGGTTGTTGCCGACATTGGCGCCGAACGAATCTTTCGGATCGAACGCCATCATATCGACGTGGAATCCAGCCCGTTCTTTTGCCATCTC
>JBDSDL010000162.1:0-4994 GCA_039920585.1 Nitrospiraceae bacterium
GATTGCATGGCCGCCCAACGAATGGGCATGAGCCGCCCTACCTCCTCACCGGCTTCACGGAATGCAAGGAATGCAAAGGCAGCCTCTTCATTAAGAGCCGGAGCCACGGTACACGGCGTGCTTTTCCCTATGCCTGCACGACGCATTACCAACGTGGTCCAGAAAGTTGTTCGGAACCGATGCTCCTTCCGATGGAACTGCTCGACCATGCCATCCTCGAAACTCTGGAACAGGACGTGCTCCAACCCTCCATTCTCGTAAAGGGCATAGCAAAAGCTCTGCGGCAACTCCAAACTTATGACGATGACCCCGAAACGCGCCGTGAAGCTTTGAAGAAGGACTTGTCACACATCGAAATTGAACTGTCTCGACTCGCAACAGCCATTGCAACCGGTGGCTCGATGCACGCTTTACTCTCGGCGGTTCAAGATCGCGAGGAACGACGGATAAAGATAAAGCAGAACTGGCGGCACTCGACGGTGTACCGTTCTCGCAGTTTGACGAAGCACGCGTGAGACAGGAACTAGAAATTTATCTGACTCATTAGCCCTCGTTTGCACAGCGGCATCATGCGCAGACGAGACAAATGCTTCGAAAACTTCTCCCCAGCCGGATTAGGGTCTGGCGCGAGGTCTTTGGTCCGGAGAAGCGGTATTGTTTCCAAGGCGAGGCAGCGATCGGCAGGTTTTTCAGTGGGTTAGTCGAGGTTAAAAGGTTTGGTGTCCCCAATCGGAATGTGAACCTTTCAATGCCGCATCTGGCACACCTCATCATCCCGTTTTCAGGTGAGCTTCAGACCCGCGCTGCGTAACGGGGGTTTCCTTCTGTCCCAGGACACGCTGTAGATAACTCGCGGCAACCAGCGAGTTCCCTACTTGCTCGGTCCTGGCCATGGTGTCTTGCTTTTATTTCGATCCAGGAATGGGCGCGCTCCAGGAGGCATAATCTAGCCCTGCACCTTGAATCAGAGGGTCCTCGCTGCTTGTTATATGTGGAGCTGGCGCGAGCGGTGCGCCTCGTAAGTGTTAGCCAGTCGGCCACTGCCGGTGTCTACCACAAAACACTAAGAAGTGTGGAAGAACGAGAGGTTGCCTGCTTTGACTATCGATCAGGCCGATCGGGGCGGTTGAGGGGCTCAAACGGTACACTGGGATTGAAACGATTGGCGGGGTTGCGCGGGTTGTCCGAGTTGTATTCGTTGGCGGGATTGAATGGATTGTTGGGGTTGAATTTGTTCACCGGGTTGAGCGGATTCCCAGGGTCGTACTGGTTCACGGGGTTGAAGGGATTGTCAGGCGCATAAGTCTGTGAGGGGTTCAATGGATTGTCTGGAGCATACTTACTGGCCGGATTGAAGATGTTGTAGTCGCGCTCGTACTTTTCGGAGAAGCCGGGCTCAGCTAAAGCTGGAGAGGCGAAGAGGAAGAAGCTGAAGAGCCAGACCATCCACATCGCGAGCCTCCGATCAGCGGGGCAGTAGCAACATCAGCCTACTCCCCGACTGAGGGACAGCGCAAGCAGTCGGCAAATGCCGCAGGAAATGTAGAATGCCCCCGTTTCAAGTTCCAACAAGATCAAGAATGCTCTCCAACATCGTCTGGATGTAGGTGTCTTTGTCCTCTTCCTGGAACAAGATGTGCTTCGCGGCCATCGCCGGTTTGTCCATGCACCAGCTCTTCCGCATCGTGTGGGACGGCGTGTTCGACACGATGAACGACGAGAGGCTCACGGTCGCGTCGCCGAGCCTATGCTCGATGTCCTTGATCGTGTCGTGGAACTGAATCTTGGGATCGTCCTTGCCGAGGTTCCGAATGCCCTTGGGGTCCACGAAGATGACCCGCTGCTTGCCGCCTTCGATGAGCCAGAGAATGAAGTCCGGGTGGAAGTTGCCGGCCTCGAAGAAACCGACACCGCGGCCCTTGCTCAGGTTGCGGAGCAGATAGAGCTCGCGCGTCTTGAAGAACTCCGCCGCCGTGTCGTGGAAGGCCTTCAGGTCCTCGACAAACAGCCGTTCCCCCTTGTTCAGCGGCGCCGGGCTGATCTCGACGATGCCGCTGTCCAGGTAGAGGAGTGGTTGGTACAGGTGCTTGCCGAACCAGAGCGCCTTCATGCCGCGAAACTCCCACGGTTTGAGTTCGCCTCTCTCGATCGACGCCTTGAGCTCTTCCAGCTTGGCGACGATCTCCTCCTGCGACCGGTCGATCAGGATGCGGTAGTAGCTCTCGCCCGGCGATTCCTTCACGCACAGGAAGTTCGGGTCGTCGCCCTCCAGCTCGCGATACTCGAGGTGCGGCCTCCTCAAGACGCTGACCTGGCCTACGACGATTCCGACCTACTCGTTGCAGTCGAATTTGTTAGGAAACTTTACGTTGGACTTCTCGGCCTGGTCCGGGATGCTGACCGCGATTCGGTCCATCATCATCGCGATCGCGGGGTTCGTCGCGTATCGCATGATCTTTGTGGGGGCACGATGACCGCGCTACTGAATCTTATCTACTGCTTTCTGATGGACATGATTGCGTCATTCAAAGACATCTGGCTGTTGGGGTGGGATTCAATCCTTGTCCCAGTCGATGCGCTGCTCGCATCTGTGGGAACCGGTGGTCTGGCTGTGCCGGTGATCGCAGATCAGTACGCCTGGCTTTTGGGAGCGACGGGGATGTCTCAAGCGATCGCCATTCTCGCGGGGGCGATGGGTGTGCGGTTCCTGTTGCAGTCGGTACCGTTTGTTCGGTGGGGGTCGTAGTGGTGAAGCTGCTCACGGTGGTCCTTCAGGAGTCACAGTATGAGCTGCTCGCGGAGATGGGGCATGAGGAAAAATTGATGCCGTCGCAGGTCTTGGTCAAGATCGTGGGGGAATATCTCAAGATCCGGCTCGCGCTGTGGGAGATTGGGCAAGTGGGGATACGGGGTCACGGATGATCGAACTGCTGGAAGGCGTCCCAGGGTCAGGGAAGTCCTACTATGCGGTCTCAGAGCGGCTGCTCAAGTGGGTGCGTGCCGGTCGTCGTGTGTATGTCTTTGTCGATGGCTTCTATTTGGATCGGCTCGCGTTGTTCGAGGGCGTCGAGCTGTCTGTGCTGCAACAACAAATCACGCTGTGGAAGTCTGGTGAAGACGTGAAGGCTGGTCTGCTGCAGGTGGAGCCTGGGTCCGCAGTGTTGATCGACGAAGTACAAACCGTGTTCCGATCGAAAGACAAGACGGACCCGGCATTACTTCGGTGGCTCGAAACCCATCGGCACAGGGGCATCGACCTGGTGCTGATGTGTCAACAGTATGGACAAGTCACCCTCGGGGTCAATCGGTTGGTGGAAGCGACCACCAAGTTTCGCCGGCTGGATCGGTTCGGGTTGAAGAATCGATATCAGGCCTCCGTGAGGGGCAACCCTGAAGAGTTAGAAGTGATTCGGATGTTTTCGGGCAAGTACGAGCCGAAGCTGTACGCCTACTATTCGAGCTATTCCTCAGCCACGGTGCACGAAACGGCGCGAGGAGGTTCTATCTTGAAAAGTCCGACGTTGGTCGTCGGGGGGCTCGGGTTGGTTGTGGCGATCGGGTGGTTTGCGTTTGGTGGCTGGCTCTCCGTGGCGAAGCCTGTCTCAGCGGCTTCCGTGTCGAAGCTCCTGCCGCCTCTGCTCCCTGCGTTTCAAGGATCTCAGGCGGTGGCGCCAGTGCCGGTCGCGGTGCCTTCGGCGGTGCGGCCGGTGCGCATTCAAGGCGGCATGACCACGATTCGTGGTGGTGAGATCGTGTGGCTGTGGGTGTCGGACGAGGGGCACCTCATGACGGAGGAAGAGATCGCGGGGGAGTCGGGCGGCACGGTGTCCTCGCGCCTGGTGCGCGGCGTGCGGGTGCTCTCCGGAACGGGGGTGCGCTACGGCGGCAGTCGATCGGAGTCGGCGTTTGCGTCGGGCATGGTTCCTTCGTCGCCTGCGGAGAGTCCGGCAACCGACCATACGCTGAGCACGGCACCGGGTGAGCCTCCTCCGGCTGCGGTACCTGGACGGACGGATCTCTTGGCGACACCTCCGGGGTTGCTCGCCTCGCCTCCTGGCTTGCTGGCGACGCCACCGGACCTGCGGTAAGAGGCATGATGGATCAAGCGGCAGTCGATGCCCTGGTGTACTGGGCGGGCGCGTTTTTCCTGGGAGGCTTTGCGGTCGGTGTGATCGTGAAGCTGTTGCTTGGGAGAATTGATTGAGAGGGGGTGAGGAACGATGTGGAAGAAAGTGAGCGTGGCCGTGCTGGGGCTCGCGCTGATGGCTCAAGAGGCCATGGCGCAGGTGTTTCCCGTGGACGCCGCGACGACCACCACGATCACCAGCGTCAAGGGTGACATCGTGGCGTGGGGCGTGGTGTTCATTGGGGTGGCGCTGACGATTTTCGCGTACAAGCGCGTGAAGTCGTTGGTGCGGTAATCGGGCTGATGGGGCGGTAGCCTGTGCACGGGCTGCCGTCTTGTCGTGTGGGAGGGGGAGTCGATGGTGTTCGCGACAGTAGCCACGGATCTGCATCAACTAGGCAACGCGCTCGCAGCGGATGTGATTGGATGGGGCGCGGCGGTGCTTGGGCTCGCGCTGACGGCGTCCGCCGTGATCTGGGTGCTCCGTTTGATCCGGGCCTGACAGTCCGCCGCTCGAGACGGATCGCTCGGAGTGTCGAGGCACATCATGTGCTGGGCCACCCTTGGTCGGCGAAGCTGTAGAAGCCCTCGTCGGTGAGGATGAGATGGTCGAGCAAGCTGATGCCGAGCAGGTCGGCTCCCTGCCGGAGTCGGCTGGTGAGCACGCGATCTTCTTGGCTGGGTGTGGTATCGGCGGACGGATGATTGTGCGCACAAATCCAACCGGCGGCGTTCATCAGGATCAGCGGTTTGAACACTTCTCGCGGATGGACGATGGCCAACGTCAGGGAGCCGATTGAGACGATATTGACCCCGATGATGGCATGCTTGGCATCCAGTCCGCAGACCAGGAATTGTTCGCGGTCCA
>JBDSDL010000163.1:0-7930 GCA_039920585.1 Nitrospiraceae bacterium
GTGAGCGAAGCATTTCGGGTCGGAGTCGAGGGGTACGTGTTGAAAACCTCGGTGACAGATGAGCTGCTGTTTGCTGCAAAGGAGGTCCTGAAGGGGGGCAAGTACATTTCACCGATGGTCGCAGATGCTTTGGTCAATCAGGTATCGGAGTCGAGGACAGAGCCTCCGAGACAACTGAAACTCGCCACGCCCCTGACGCTAAGTCTACGACAGAGGGAAGTGCTGCAATTGGTGGCAGAAGGGAAATCCAATAAGGAAATCGCTTCTACGATCAACGTGACGGTGAAAACCATCGAGTTTCACAAGACCAGAATCTCGAAGGAACTCGGCGTCCATACCAAGGCCGAACTGACGAAACACGCCATCCGTCTCGGACTCATTGCCCCATCCGAGAAGCCTCAGGCCCCAAACTAATGAAGTTACTTTCCTTCTGAAACCTCAATCGAATGGAGCGTCAGAGCTCCACCAGCCCCTGGGCCAATGCAAACCTGGTGAGATCAGAAGCGGTCTTCAGACCGAGTTTTTTTACGATTCCCGCCTTATGAAACTCGACCGTTTTGGCGGAGATGCCCAGTGTCGTGGCAATCGTCTTCGCCGAAAGACCATTGGCAAACATTCGCAAGACCTCCTTTTGCCGCGGCGTCAATTGAACGTTGTACCCTTCTGGACGGATCCACGGAAACTCGATCGATTCTCGTACGTCTTCCGCTACGTCGGCGGACACGTACCGGCGGTTGCTCATCACCGTGTGGATGGCTGTCATTAACTCGGTTGAAGCGGATTGTTTAAGAACGTAACCGTCCGCCCCCTTTCGGAACCCTTCGCTGACATAGAATGGCTCGCTTAACATCGTCACAAGAATGATTTTTACACGGGGGAGTTTCCCTTTAAGCAATGGGATGAGATCAAATCCGCTCGTGTCCGGCAATGAGACGTCCAACAGCACAATGTCCGGAGCCGCCCACTGAACCTTCTCCATAAGTTCCGCCCCGCTATGGGCAGTCCCAACAATCGACGTGTCGCTGGCGAGTATGTGACAAAATCCTTCCAACACCAAGGAATGATCGTCGGCAATAAACACTCGAGGTTGATACATAATCGCCCCGGAGATCGATCCCTTATCGGCGACCCAAGCTATCCGACGATCACGAATGGGCAGCGGCAGTTTATCGTTCGCATATTATCACGAAAGGCAGACCACAAAAACTGTGGATAACCCCAGTTTTCCCATCAGATGCTTCTGAGCCAAGAACTAGGGTTGCCTTCGCAATAAACTAGGGAAGAAACGAGTCTTATGTTTGCCATAGCTATGGTATACCCCTAACTCATGAGCACGGTGGGACGTACGGTGCTTCGTTCATTTCGGTGTGAAACGACTGCATGGCATGCCACACAATCATCTATAAAGGAGTGTACCATCATGAAGAAGCTCATCGTTCCGTTCATGTTCGCCATAATCTTCTGGGTCGGTATGGCCTCCTTCTCATTCGCGGCAGATGTCATGACTGCGCCCAGCACCCAGACAATCAAGGGAGATCTGCTGAGGATTGATGGGGACTTTTTCGTGGTGAAGGACACAGCCGGCAAGGAAATCCGTCTCCATGTGGACAAGGCCTCGCAATTGGACGGCAACTTCAAGGCAGGAGACAAGATCGAGGCCCAGGCCACTGAGACGGGCCACGCCTCGTCGGTTCGACCAGCCAAGCCAAAGATGTAGGGCCTGGGATACTCACGTAAGACATCAGACACAGCCAAAGCAGGGGTATCTCATGCGTAGCACAAGGGTGAAGGGTCTCGTCGGGCAGTGGTGCTGGTAAGTGCAGGGCTGATGATGTCTGCCTGTAACACTTCCAAATCCACGGTCGATACAGCTACGTTCACCTCGAGCACGAGTCCAGGCGACTGGATCAATGCCGATGGTGTCATAAAGGAGAACCACAAGGCGGCTGTTTACCGCGGTCGTGTTCGAGAATCTAGAACAGGACATCGCACGCGGAAATGGAGGATATCTGACGTCTTTGGTCGTACTGTTGAAGGTTCCCCCTGGGGAACAGGTGAAGGTTAGGATGCGCTCTCAGTGCAACTATCTCCGCCTGTTCGCTGAGGACCGGCAGACGGCGGAAAGCCTATTGTGTCTGTTGGCCAGCAAGCAGCCAGATCTCCCGGCCGATGGACGGCAATTGATGTGAGGCAAGGAGGCCCCGGGCAAAAGTTTACTTTTCTTGCTTCTACTGCTTTCTATGTTGTATGGGCTACCTCGCCGATTCCGGCTGCCTATGGCAATGAGAAAGAAACCCCGCTTGCCGGTGAATCATTTCACACGGAAGTACTCGGGAAGCCTGTGACAGTGCCTGCCAGGGACCGCAAATCCGTGACCGCCGTCAGTTTCGGGATGCAGTATCTTCATGACGGCCCGATCAATTACCAATTTCTGCCGTTCGGCGCTTTATATGTGTGGCGCAATTCAGACGATGAAACGAAACGGTTTCGGGGAACTTTTTCGGGAGTCGTCAATGACATGGCCTTGAACGTGGGATCGCATTCCTCTAACGGCTGGGAACTCCGGCTGACGTTCAATAACATGATTTTTCCGATCGGCCGCTCCGAATATGTCGAAAGTCAAATTATTCGAGACGTGGAATTGGAATGGAACTATGTGTTTGCAGGATTCGGGTTGGCCTATCGCAAGCTCTTGGACCCCGGCCAACAGGACAATGCGGTGGAAGTGTCTTTGACGTATGAACCAGGCTACCGGTGGTTCAAGGGCGGCAAGCATACCTCACCGGACTTTGTCGTGCCTACCGATACCTATGAGGGACGTGTGCATGCGAGATTGCGACGAGATGCTTTGGAACGAAACACAATGGAGTTGCCGCATCGAGGCTATGCCTATGGTGGCGACTTTTTCTATGGGCATCGCTCACAGTGGAATCCATGGGGCGGAGGGGCCTTTGGCCAGCCGGACTCGAATCCGGAACGTACCTACCAGATGGGGAGTGTGTTTGCCGTTACCGCTAGCGGTTTCCCATTCGTGGATAGCGAACGGCACCGGTTCATCACGTCATTGTATGGAGGAATAGGTAAGAATCTCGATCGCTTTTCCACCTTTCGGCTGCCCGGGCGGCCGACCGGCTATGAATGGGAAGCCCTGGCCCTTCCCATGCTTCCGAGCGTTGCCTTCAACGAGCTCTACCCGCGACGATACGGCATTGCCCACGTCGAATACCGCTACGAAGCCCTCTTTTTCCTGTTCCCCTACATCCGCGGCTCCTGGGGACTCGTCGAGCAGGCGCGATTTCAACCAGACGGGAGCATTCGAAACCAGATGGACTCCATGCCGGCGTTAAGCGGCGGAATTGTGAGTGGAGCCCCCTTTCACTCGCAGATTGAAATCAATTACAGCTACAATTTCGGCATCTTCAGCGATCACAGCAGTGGTCAACCGATGCCGGGCCGGCACGGACTTTTTGTTTTTTGGGCGAAACAACTGTGAGAGCCGGCGTTAGGCAGCACTCTTTTCGCATTCGACTGAATGTCTTGATCCGTGAGCTGGGAAGGGTCGCGATTGCCGATTGCGGAGAATCGTCTCGTCGATCAGGTCGCCGCACTGGACACAGCGCATCGCACAGAATCGGTATCTTCCCCGGCCTGCTCCAATGTCTAGATCCATGCAGTGGTCATAGACAAGAAATCCCCCACACCGCTCGCATATGTCCATATGGTAAGTGGTTTGAGTGCCCGATCGACGGGAAGGAGCTGATTTCATATCCCGCGTTTCGCGGGAAATCTTATTTGTAGGCACGCGCATGAAGTCCCCGCATGATGATTCTCAACCTTATTAGCCTAAGCGGGCAGGACAGTGCAGACTAGGGAGCTAAAACGACATTGAGAAGGGATCGATGCACATGCACGCCCGCATTGTACTTAATGAAGCCACGTTTCTTGAACCGGCTCATAAAGAAACTCACGCGTGACCGCGTCGTCCCGACCATTTCGGCCAGCGTTTCCTGATTGATCTTGGGAATGATCGGTTCTGAGTTATCTTCTCTCTCAAAGTGTGCCAACAACAACAGCGCTCGCGCCAGCCGTTTCTCGGCGGAATTAAAGAGTTGATCGACCAGGTCATCTTGGATGCGTGCAGTACGAGTTACGAGATGTGACAGGAACAGTTCTGAGAACTCCGGCTCGTTTTGGAGGAAGCGGGTCATGGTAGTCCTGTCGATGCGCACAACCGTGGAGACACCCAGGGAGGTGGCCGTCGCCATACATACCCGCGGCTCGGCAAGGCTGGCTTCACCGAAAAAATCCCCGCTCTTCAGCATCGAGACAACGGCTTCTTTCCCTTGGGTGGATACAACCGTGAACTTGACCCAGCCGTTCACGATATAAAACACGGCATTGGCCACATCCCCTTGCGCAAAAATAATCTGATCTTTCCCGCATTGTAACGTCGTTCTGCCGTCGCCGGCTCGCGTGAGAAGGTCGTGGGACATTATGCCGTCCCTTGTATGGACTCCTCTGCCTTCCATTAAACTGGTCTCAGTATCGCGGTGTGCGGTGCAACGTCGCCCTGACAGGAAAGAATCGTGGGCCATGACAGACACTCCTTTCAATAGTGGAACCTTGTGATACAAGCATACAAGAGTTCGGACGTGCGATGCCTAGATGATCACCCGGCTATCGATCATGCTGCGGCCAATAATGTGGCGTCGGAATGAGCTAGGGCACGGTTGCGCAGAATCGTCTCATCCACTATGTCGCCGCACTGAAGACAACGGTACGCCCAAAAGGTGCAACATCCGGTGTCGCTCTCAAGATCGATACACATTTCATGTTCCAAATTCCCGCTGCAACGCATGCAGCTCGGTTGAGTCCACGGCCCTGCGGGCACCGCCGCTGTGTAAGTAAGCATCGTGTTCATGGAATCCTCCTAGTGGTTGTTGGTGATGAAATACGTTAGCCCCCATTGCATAGATGCACTCTACTATCGGGAGTCGAGGTGTCGCCCTGGCTATCTCCCTAGTTTTACAAGTCAATAACCCTGGCGCAGCTGAGCTACTAAAATCCTAAATGCCAAGAAAATAAGTCGATAGCTGGGTATGCCCGGGAGCGAGGATCGGATACCGACACAAACGAAGATGTAAAATCAGAGAGAGTCGAGAAATTCTGGCAGAGGAACATCAAGGATCAGAGTAGTTGTCGTCCCAAGCGAAGATTCAACACTCACAGCAATGCTCAAGAGGTTATCGCGAGCTTGAATGCCGGCTAAACTCAATTCAGTCCTCGGTCCAAACAGGGTGCATCCTGGGCTCTGGACAACCAAGTCTCTCCGATGATCGCCGGCCTCATCCATACAATCGATGCCATCGAAGAAAGCTACGGGCGGCTAGGTAAGGAAAGGTGATTATCGGCTCGGAAAATCTCAGACTAAAGGTACGGTCCCACGCGAAACCTGATATCCCTGCTGGCGTATCTCGAGGGCAATATCAAGAGCACTCATGAGGTCGTCCGTTCGTAAACCTGCCGGAGTCAAATTATCGATCAATAATCCGGTATAGGCGAGCGATTTTCCCAGCAACTGATCCACGATCAAGAGGCTGGCCGACGCATGACCTCGCACCGATGGTTGCCGAGCTTGATCCAGATGTACCCGCGCCACGAAGAGGAGTTGTCGGAGTCGATCGTGACTGTCGCCCGATAAATGTTGTCACTCTCGACTCTCACTCAGGATCCATTCGGCCGCCAGATGCTGGATACCCGATCGAAGTTCCGAGATCGGCTGGTCTCGTCAACAGGAAGAAGTTCTGATGACAACCTTTTCGTGCCCACCTTTCTATCGAGGCCACCGAAGTGCAGTCGGCGCTCATGTTCCAATAGGGTTTCGAACAGGCTGCGGCGAGTCAGGACTCCATCGAACTGTTGGGAGCCCCGAAGACGACCACTGTATGATCGCTGAAGTGTTGAAACCGAGACATGACTATAGGCAGACGTATTTCCACTGGAGATGAGATCGGCGAAGATTCGGATCGGACAACATCCGACTCATGCGCCCTCCGCCAACCCGAGGAATGGGGTCGGAACGACGCGAACGACGAGGTCGGCTCTTTGAAAACAGCAAAGACCTCGCAAGGTGGATCAAAGGCTACTTCGCGCGGACGCGATTCCTCCAGGACCGCGATGATGTTCGGTCTCAGGGCATTCTGAGCGATGAGCCTGTCACTCGAGTTCTCCGGTCAGTGAAATCTCCCTTTCCAGTTGAGCATGGAGAATGTCTTGCGCGCTCATGAAAGGTTTGATCTGGTTAATGAGGAATGCGGTCTATCGTCAACAGCCGGAGCAAAATCGATTTAATCAGCACATCGGCCACGATCTCGTCGTCGTTAGTGCTGGGCCATTCCTTGGTCCAGCCATATGCCCCTTACTTGTCCAGGAAGCCCATAAATCCCTAACGTTTCAATAAATTACGACCGACTAGGGATTTTCCTAGGCATGGAATGGCTATTTTTCCTATACTATCCCCCCCGCGCATTCTCCAGGGGAGGGGTTTGGCCGTAAAGAGGGAATTATATTGATCGCTGCCAACTATTTCCTTCCAGCTCCGGCGAAGAATGCATTCTACGTGGTGATAAATCGTACCATAAGTATTCTCCCTGGCTGGATTTATACCTGTCTGCTCGTGAAAGCCCGTGCCGTCCGCAATAGGGTGAGAGCGGCTCAGGAAAACCTTCAGCACATCGGATCTCAGTTTCGCCTGGCGGCAGATGCGACGCTTCTGCTCACGTTCCGTCATCAACCATGCTCTGCAAACCTCCTCCTGAAACAAGGAACGATATGAATGTCACCACTACTCTTCCCTCCCGCGAGAAGTCACGGGCCGAAGCCGTGCTGGGCAATGGCAAGCTCGTCAAGAAAAAAGTGTCGCACGTTCCCGTGAAGGATTCATCTGAGGCTCATTCGCGGCTGATTCTCTCGACAATTGTGGCGTTTCGCCAGGGGGATTTCTCGGTACGGTTGCCCGCGGATTGGTCTGGGATGGATGGGCAGATTGCGGAGGCGTTCAATCAGACGATCGCGCAAAAGGAGCTCATCTTGCAGGAGGTCACGCGGTTGAGCGCGACAGTGGGCAAGGAGGGACGGCTGAGGCAGCGCATGTTGCTGCCGGGCGCGGTCGGCGCATGGGCCGCAGAGGCGGCTTCCATTAATACGCTCATCGACGATCTCGTGCGGCCCACGACAGAAATCGCGCGAACCATCGGCGCGGTGGCCAAGGGCGACCTCGATCGGTCTATGGACCTGGAGGTGGACGGGCGCTTGCTGAAGGGTGAGTTTCTGCGCTCGGCGAAGCTTGTAAATACGATGATCGATCAGCTCTCGGTCTTCACTTCGGAAGTGACCCGTGTGGCGCGCGAAGTCGGCACCGAGGGTAAGCTCGGCGGCCAGGCGCGGGTCAAGGGTGTGTCGGGGGTGTGGAAGGAGCTCACCGACTCGGTCAACCAGATGGCCGGCAACCTGACCGCCCAGGTGCGCAACATCGCGGAAGTGACCATAGGGGTGGCCAACGGCGACCTGTCCAAGAAGATCACGGTGGACGTGCGCGGCGAGATCCTACAGCTCAAGGAAGCGACCAACACCATGGTCGACCAGCTGCGCTCGTTCGCATCCGAGGTGACGCGCGTGGCGCGCGAGGTCGGTACCGAGGGCAAGCTCGGCGGCCAGGCGCAGGTGCCGGGCGTGGCCGGCACCTGGAAGGACCTGACCGACAACGTGAACTCCATGGCCTCCAACCTGACGGGCCAGGTTCGCAACATCGCGGGTGTGGCGACGGCCATCGCGAAAGGTGACCTCTCGTCGAAGATCACCGTCGAGGTGAAAGGCGAGATCCTTGCGCTGAAGAACACCATGAACACGATGGTCGACCAGCTCAACGGCT
>JBDSDL010000164.1:0-12607 GCA_039920585.1 Nitrospiraceae bacterium
TGCCGTCTTCGCCACGACCACACTGGCCGCCGGAGTCGATTTCCCTGCGCGAACCGTCATCATCACGCAGTCCAGCATTCGCAAGTCGCGAGACTTCATGGACTTAACCATCGGCGAAGTGCAGCAGATTGCGGGCCGCGCAGGACGCCGCGGAAAAGATCTCGTGGGCTTCGCCATCGTCACGCCGTCGCCCTACATCGATCTCACCGTGCTGACCAAGGGCTTTACCGGCCATCCGGAAGCGATCAATAGCCAGTTCCTCATCAGCTATCCGATGGTCCTGAACCTCTTGAAAGCCCATCCCCTCGATCAAATCCAACCGATCCTCGCCAAAAGCTTTGCGCAATTTCAGCTCAACCAGCGCGCCGAAGTCTTGGAACGCAAGTTAGACGATCTGCGCGATCAGATGGACCCGTTTGGGCCACGCGTCTGCACCGACTGGATCACAGAATGGCAGACCTTCGACCAGGTCCGCCGACAGAAATCGCACCGTGCTCCCGTCAGAAGGCACGAACCGCCGGAAGTTGCCGCACGCTTTCATTTCCTCACCCCCGGTCGCGTGGTGGGCTTCGGCCGCAGCCGAGGCGTGGTCCTGCGACAGTATCGCAGCAAGGGACAGAAGAGCCCGATGATCACGGCACTGCGTCTCGGCGGGGGCATCACCGAATCTCCTGCCTCCACAGTGACCGAAGTGTCCGACCGTGTCCTCGACTGTGTGGACGCGCCGGTCTATCCCTGGTGCACACCGGAGAGTGTGGAAGAGTTACTCCATCACCTGGAAGAGTTGCCAGGTCGGCTGCCGGAGCTTCCCATCCTGATTCCGAAGGACGATGAACCAATTCCGGACGCCATTGTGCAAACCCTGGGCGACTTTGCCTGTCCGACCTGTCCTTCACGTTCTGCCTGTCAAAGGGACTACCCTCTCGCCGCAAAACTTCGGCAGGAACAACATCGGCATGTCAAATCGATCCAGGCCCTAAGAACGAGCCTCTGGCACCGTTTCCAGGAGAAAATCGATGTCCTGCAGCAGTTCGGGTACCTCACGCCGACGGCCCATCTGACCGAGGACGGCGAATGGGCCAGGCTCATCCGCATCGACCACTCGCTGCTCATCACAGAATTGCTCCGGGCCGATGCGTTCAACGGCGCCGATCCCGCCATGCTGGCCGCCGTCATGTCGAGCATCGCCCACGACGACGATCGCCCCGGCGCGTTCCCGCGCGTCAGTTCCGGGCTGGCTTCATTGCTTGGACAGGTTCGAAAATTGGCTGCGTCGCTCTCGCCGCATGAAGAGCCCCCTCTCTTGCGGGCCGACATCGCCGCGGTGACGGAACGGTGGATCGGCGATCCCGGGCTCACATGGATCGGTCTCTGTAAAAGCACGACAATGGCTGAAGGGGATATCTATCGCCTCTTAGCACGAACCTTGGAATTCCTGTCACAGTTGCACACGCTCAAGGCCACACACCCTGGATTGGCAGACACCGCCTCCCGCGCCATCGCCGCCCTACGCCGTGGCGTGCTGGAGGAACTGCCGTGACGACGTTAATCGTTCAACGTTGCACGTTAATCGCAGAAATAACATACAGCCCTCTGTCGTCTGGACGCTTCACGAATAACGCTTCACGAATAACGGCATCGAGATGACCACTGAAGAACTCGAACAACTACTGGCTCAACAACCGATCGCACTCCTGCACCGACTGGCGCGCGGACGCGTCCAGCGACATTTTCGAGCAGGCAAACGCCGTTTGATCGAGGTCTTGCTGCGCCATTCCGCCGAGAACCGCGCAGGTTTTGAGTCCGACCTGATGACCTTGATCGGTGAAAAGCAAGCTCGCCCTGCCCCGCCCTCTCCTCAAGCCCCCACCGTACGAAAACCGAAATCCTCGGCGCCGCAGCGTCGCCCCATGCACAGGCCGGCTGAGCCGGAATCCCATGAGCCAGGCGTCACTCTCTCCAGCTGGTTGGAGGGACTGGGAGTGCCGCCATCGAAGGCCTTTGTCCCGGATGCCTGGCAAGAAGACGCCATTGCCAAACTGAGAGAAGGTGACGTGGTCGTAAGCGTCCCCACAGGAAGCGGAAAGACCTATGTGGCGGTCGAAGCGGCACGCCGCGCGATCGCGGAGAATCGGACCGTCATCTATACGTCTCCTCTCAAGGCTCTCTCAAATACCAAGTATACGGAATTTTCAAAAATTTTCGGTGCAGACCAGGTCGGCATCCTGACCGGCGATCGCCGCGACAACGGGCAGGCGCCCCTGCTGATCATGACGACTGAAATTTTGAGGAATCTGCTCTACGACGCAGGAGGCGGAGAGATCGACGTACGGTTGGATACGTTAGGGCTCGTCATTTTGGACGAGTCGCAATATATCGCCGATCCGGAACGGGGTGTCGTCTGGGAGGAAACGATCATCTTCTGTCCAAGCCAAGCACGGATGCTCTTGCTTTCTGCCTCGATCGGCAACCCACATGACATCGCCGAGTGGATCACTTCGATCAGGCCGACTCCCTGCCACTTAGTCCGCCACAGCACTCGCACCGTACCGCTTCGTGCCGGCTACCTGCATCCAAACGGCAAGCTCACACCGCTCTTCCGCACGGTCGGTATTCCACACGGCCATCCAAGCTATCTCCATCCAGAAGCCAAACAGCTCTTCGCCCAATACGAAGACGAAACGCTGCCGTCCGGGCGCCGCCGTTAAACGTCGAGAACTAACGGTTAAAATATGAGGCTGAGGCCGGCAGTGAAACCATGCCTCAAGGATTCGAACTGCGTGAGGGGAAAAGAGTCCGAAGCGCCAGCAACAGGATGGACAGTGAGGTCACCACTGAACACCCGGTTATAATACAGACGGTATCCCAGGCTTGCCGCAAGATTGTTCGTGATCATAAATCGGGCTCCAACGTCCATATTGGCCCCCACCCCATAGCCCGTCATAGAGAAACTCGGGTTCTGTTTGAGATCTCCTCGTAGGTGATGCACATCTTTGTTGTCCAGCACGCTGATCGGAATGAATGCAAGCGTACCGAGCACACTCAGGCGTCTGGTCAACCGATATTCCGTTGAGGCACCCACTCGAATCGAGTGCCAATTCGTCGTGTTCGTAATCACCGTCTCTCCTGCCGCCGGAAGCGCTCCATTACATATGAACACCATTGGATCGCATACGACACTCGCCAGGCCAACCGCGCGATATTCCGTATGCCAGTACTGGTATCCTCCGAAAATATCCAGATAGCCACGGTGGTTTGCGAACTCCTTCACACGACCACCCAGATCAGCATTAATGTAGTACATGCTGTTGCCGGCGATGTTACTGGTGGTCTTTGAAATCAAACGTTGCCCTGAGCTGTAGTCATCATCCGTTAGCCTTCCACCGCCGATATCCGCAAATCCCCCATTTAATCGCCCAAATACCCTTGGGGAAACCCAGACCTTTCCCGTCAAATCGATCACGTTTGTGCCGACATCTTTGTAGGTCAGCTTTGAAGTCGGATTACCAAGACCTGCGACCGAAGAGGCGTCATGAGCCCATCGAGTGTCGCCGACACTGATCCAAGTCCCCGCACTGAGTTCGACCTTTGGCCATGATTCCTGAACTTGCTCTTCCCCCGCGCTCACTGAGACCATCGCAAATGTCACCATCCCGCACAACACACCGATACAACCCCGCATCCATCCTCGAATCATCGTCGCGCTCCCCCGCGTTGAATAATCACAGTATCGACACAGCGCTGGACCGTATCCGGCATGACCCGCTGGCACGCCGAGCGAATATCTTCTTCGATGAACATTCGTTGGACATAGGCTGAAAGCCACACCAGCCATGAACCGAGTGCCACGATCAGCACCACACCTACGACCCATTGCCAGATGGGGAATGCCCGGGTGGCTGCCATATCAGGCGTTTCACCAGACTCTGGCTCTTTTGGAACAGATTGGAGACTGGCCATCGCCCCCCCAGACACACACACAGACCATTTGCCTCACATCGTTGAGAAAGTCTACCTGAGAACGACGAAACTGAATACTGTTTTGGAGTTCTCTTCGATGTCGGTTCACCAGGTGGTGAGCCAGATCAAAACGAATGCAGACACTGCATGCTGGACCATACATCGTCCAAATGGCTTCAGCTATGTATTTGCGCCTACAGATCACGATTTTACCTTGATTCACAAGGCCTTTGCTTGCAGGCCAAAGAAATGTTTCTAGGCACAGACATTGCGTTCTACCTTCCCAATCAACGCCGAGTTCCTCTCTGGTAAAGCAGGAGACAGCAAAAGGGGACTTCATGTCACTTAGCACGACTCCTATGATGCTCCACAAATGATGCTCCACAAACAACACACAGCGCCAATCCGACAGACGATGCCAAAAGTGCTTGGCGGAACCACGTTGATATTCGCGATGCTTCTTAGCTTCGTAAGCCCGATATGGGCCTTACAAGTCAGTCCAAGCTCCCTCACTTTTTTAGCCACCAGTGGGAGCACAGATCCATTGCCACAATCCGTCACTCTCTCAAATAACCGAGAGGGAGAGAGAGAGAGATCGTGGATGGCCACCGCCAACGCCCCCTGGATCACGATCACACCTTCTTCGGGTACTATCACCACAGAAACGGACACCGTTTCAGTCAAAACGACCGCAACCGGCCTCGCCGCTGGATCGTATTCGGCACACGTCACGATCACCGAGTCCAGTCGGAACGGCAGGATCAGAAGTAGCATCCTCCCGGTGACCTTCACACTCACCGCATCCACAACAACGCCGGTCATCAACCTCACTCCTGCAAGCCTCGCGTTCACCGGCACCGTAGGCGGAAACAATCCACCCGCGCAGTCGTTCACCGTAACAAAAACTGGAACCGGATCCATCACCTGGACTGCGAGTGACAATGCCGGCTGGTTAACGCTATCTCCGTCAACGGGAACCGCCACTGCCGCAGTCACAACGAGCGTCAATCATGCCGGGCTTGCTGCCGGAACCTATAACGCGGCCATCTCTGTGGCCGTCACCGGAAGCTCCAATACACCCCAGAGCATTCCCGTTACACTGACGGTTACGACCAGCACCGCAATGAGTACAACATTGACTTGGGCAGCCAATACCGAATCCGATTTGGCAGGTTATAAGATATATTCCGGAACGCAGTCTGGGGTGTATGGGACACCTATTTCGGTAGGAAAAGTGACGAGTCATGTCCTGACGAACTTAATGAATGGCACAACCTACTTTTTCACCATTACGGCATATGATACCGCAGGCAATGAAAGCCTCTACTCGCCAGAACTGAGCAAGAGCATTTACTAGAGAACTCGCCACAGCGCAGACCTTCTTCACTTGACCCTCTCTCCCAGACAACTGTATAACCTCCCGTGCTGAGATTACAGACTTGCGCACCCCCTTCCGCTGACTCCTGATGGAACTAGCGCCAGGGTTTCGGCGACGAAGTCTGCCCACGCGCCCGTAGCTCAATGGATAGAGCACCAGACTACGGATCTGGGGGTTGGGGGTTCAAGTCCCTCCGGGCGCACCACATCAAATAGTTACGTCACGCCATCCTCATTGAGCAACTGAACGTCCATCGCTCCTGCTGGGGGCTTTCCTATTCCCACTCTCTCCGATTGAGTGATCCCGTGAGTCCATGGAAACGACATTGTGAGAAGAAGTCTATGAGTTTACACGAGCCTGTGAAGCGCTTTCGGGATTCGCACACGAACACATGGGCTGACCGCCTTAGAGCGCGAGACCGTGGTCAACTTTGTCAGAGCGCTGGAACAGGAAGTCGCACCTCCCCCTCCCGAGCCACCCCAGAACAACCCGCCCTTGGCGGCGACCCTCTCCCACGTGCCCCTCATAGACTGACCCGCATAGACTGACCTGCCCCACGCCGCGGAGCAGAGTCCAACTGCGCCATTCGACGCCGGGATCAATGTCCCGGTGTCGCCATTCGCAAACAACCCCCATGTTAGGCCGAGGCTTGTCCAACGTAGGATTCAATCCCACCTGAGTCTATCTTTTTGGTCAGCGGTAGTGGGTGCTTTGGCCGCTGTCGCAAGCGTCAAGTCCAGTTCCTGCTCGCAGATCATCAGCCCCGTCTTCGCCTGATTCATGAGCTCCGCCTTCGATTTCCTCTTCCAGATCAGCGGACCTCTGGCTCTAAATTCAGATCTAGGGAATATCCTAGGTTCCCGAGGTGCGTTCTCGCTGTCATGCTTCATATATAGGAGGCGGCTACGATGAAGGACATGCGCATGCTATTTGATGCATTTCTATATGTGTTCGGCGGAGTCGTCGCGATTGGCATCTTGGTTACAACGTTGCTCCCATAGTTACGATCCTGGTCTCCCGCAGGGTTATCCGGGGACGCGTAATGCGCCTGATTTGCGGACCTCCTCCATAACATCTCTCCCTACCACGCCTCTTCAGTTTCACTATCCGCTCCGCCCAAGAGAATGGATGGTTGAAGATGAGCATGGGGATTTGTTAAAAGGTAGGGATGAGCGAACCTCGATGAGGATACGTTTCAAGGTCAACCCTTCAACGGCGGAGTGCTCACCATGTGAGCATCTGTACCTCACACTGAAAGGGCGGTACCTGACAATGAAAGGAACTAACATCAAGCGTTCGAGGGAACGTTACACCTGTAACGCGTGCGGTAAACCAAGTGTCCGCACACTCAACCCGCCTGCGTCTTACTTGGTCCCCAATCGCCACACCAATTCGACAAGTCCGTCCGCGCCATTCGACACCTGGAATTGATCCCACTCACGCGATCCGCTCGATTTCTACCCCCATCAGCATGACGGTGGATGCCGTCAACCCATCCGCCCGAGCATCGCCCTGTCGCGTCCCACTCCCGCCGCTGCTGCGCCCACGCGATTCAGCATGTCCCCATGCTCCGCCTTGCAGATTGCTCATCTCACTCCTAGAATAAGCCTCTCCGCGAGGCTACCATGAGCTGGATTGACACCATTCTGTTCGAATTTACCCGCGTGACGTGGGAGCAATGGCTCATGACCATCATCGGAGGCATCGGGATGGCATGGCTCGCGGTGCTAGTGCGGTGGTACCGACGCACGAAGTAGCAACACTCGCCCCTTAAAAAGCTACACACCCTCGTGCGGACATTGGGAAAACAGTGCTTTAACCTTCCTTCCTATGGCTCGCACCCACGCCTTTCAAGGCCCATCGAGAACCTGCTATAGTGAGCCCTCACATTTATCGAGGTTACTCATGGACATGTTGATGATCGCATTTCGTTCCGTACTGGAAGAACGCGTACACGAATTGTTGCGAACCTGTGAGGTCAAAGCCTACACCGAACTTCCAAAGGCGGTTGGGACAGGACAGTCGGGATCGACGGAAGGGGTTTCGTTCTATGCAGGGGAGAACAGCGTGATTCTGGCCTCGCTTGAACCAGCTCAACGGGACAAGGTCGCCGACGCTGTCAATGCCTGGCGTACGGAGGCGGAGCACGCAGGATGGGACAAACCAACCATCCGAATATTCTGTTGGCCCTGCACACAACTGGTTTAGCCGGTATTATTCATGAGTCTTCGTAAATTATTAGCCTCCTGAATCCAGTGTAGGTTCTTTGCCCTCATACCTGTAGTCAACCCCTCCGTAATGAGTCGCCTTTCTTTCCGAGGCTCACATGGCACGACGCACCCAATTTCAGCTGCAACAGACCTATCGAGAGCATGCGCTCAAGATGTTTCCATGGATCTGTGCGCATTGCGGACGAGAGTTTGACGGCAAGAAACTGAGCCAGCTCACCGTCCATCACAAGGACCACAACCACGATAACAATCCACCCGACGGGAGCAACTGGGAGTTGCTGTGTCTCTATTGTCACGACAATGAGCATCAGCGGAATCAGGTGTCGACCGCGTTTGGTGAGGCGGCGCCTAGCCGAGAGCCAGATCGACCTTCGACCTTCACGCCCTTTGCCCATCTCACGGATTTACTCAAGCGCAAAACATAGCCGCCCACAGGTTTGTCTGGTTACAGTGGTTTGTTTCCAGTTTAACCAGAGAAACGAACAAGCTAGGCAAGCAAGCCGAGCCAAAAGCACTTTTGCCATCAGCCATACCTTCTTCGTATTTTCGGTCAAGCTGAGGATTGATTAGACGAGTGCTCAGCCTTCGCGTGCCGCCCTTTCTGTAGCGCTTCGCGCCCCTCTGTGAAGTCGTGTCGCCATTGTCATAACTGAATAATTGAACTGATGAACGGTGCAAGCGCGATCCCTGCTCCGAGAACAAACAAAACCGAAATCACAACTCGCCGCTTTACGATCGTGCTCAGGTCAGAAAGGCCTTCCAGCTCGGCGAGTTGATTCAGGCGAATCTTTGAACCTACATTGACAAACGTTGCCTTCACGCTTCAGGACAGCAAAAATAGGGACCCCAGATGAAGCAACATATGCCAGCAACGATTACCTGCTTGGTGAAAATCGGGCTCCCTTCGCCTAGCCAAAGCATGTACGGAAATGATCGTCTGATGAAAATCCAGAGAGATTGCTCTAATACGAGTGAAAGCAAATATGCCAAGAGAAAGGCCACGATCATCCTTGAGGCACGTTGACGTAGCTTGAAGAAGTCCGGAGCGACCCACAAGCATAGGAACATCAACAGGGCAATCTTACTTGTGAGACTGAAGATAAGAAGCAGTTTGAGAAGAGGGTGGAAGGATGATGC
This sequence comes from Nitrospiraceae bacterium, assembly GCA_039920585.1. Taxonomy (GTDB): domain Bacteria; phylum Nitrospirota; class Nitrospiria; order Nitrospirales; family Nitrospiraceae; genus Palsa-1315. The sequence goes on from JBDSDL010000164.1 coordinate 8,707, forward strand.
TGTGGAATCGCCTGCTATCGCCCAGACGTCTGGAGAGAAAAACGGCAATGTGCCGATTACATTCAGAGAATAACCGGATCGTGACGCTCTTTGTCGAACCCATGGTACAGGCCGGTCGCTACGAGCAGCGGATCACCCACTATAATGTTTTGCGCACGACTGAAGACCTCTACGGCTTTCCCACGCCGGTGCGAGCGCCGACGCGGCGCCGATCATTCAAATCTGGGAAACTACCCCTCGCCCTTGATGAGCCCTCTCCCTGCCGTGTCCTCCATAGCGACCAATGCTCAAGTACAGGATGAAGTATTGGATGAATGGGAATCAACCAACATAGCCGTGAGGGTTACCACTCTGCCAACGCCAGGCATCTGCGCACATTGCGCCAATCCCGCGCTCCGCCCGCCAGCCCAATAACGCACACGCCTGGTGCGGGTCGGCATAGCAGGAGGCAATGTCGCCAGGGCGCCGAGGCTCAATCTTGTACGGCACTGAACGTCCGCTTGCCTGTTCAAATGCCTGCACAATCTCCAGTACGCTGTATCCCGTGCCCGTACCTAGATTCACGGTCAGACATTCGCTTTTGTCATCCAGTCGCTCAAGTGCCTTCAGTGCTTTGAGGTGTCCCAGGGCCAAATCCACGACATGGATGTAATCCCGCACCCCCGTCCCATCCGGAGTGGGATAATCGTTCCCCCACACGTTGAGGCAGGCTCGTCGTCCAACAGCCACCTGCGCCACGACGGGCAACAAATTATTCGGGATGCCCTGAGGATCTTCTCCAATCAGACCACTGGCATGGGCGCCCGCCGGGTTGAAATAGCGCAGGATGCCGATCTTCCAAGATCCATCGCTGCGGTGCAGATCGCGCAAGATTTCCTCAATCATTAGCTTCGTGCGGCCATAGGGATTGGTGGCGGAGAGCGGGTGGTCTTCAGTCAGCGGCAGACGAATCGGATCGCCATACACGGTGGCGGATGAGCTGAACACCAAGGTTTTCACCACGCACTCCCCCATTGCCTCTAGCACGCGTAAGGTGCCGACCACATTGTTATCGTAGTAGGCCAGTGGCTGCGTCACCGACTCTCCCACGGCCTTGAGCCCGGCAAAGTGAATCACCGCGCTGGCCCCGCTCTCATGCAGGGCCGCCACTACGGCCGCACGATCGCGGATGTCGCCTCGCACCAACCGCAGCTTTTTCCCCGTGATGCGCTCTACCCGTGCCACTGCTTCGGGGTGGCTATTCGAGAAGTTGTCGAACACCGTAACAGTATGGCCTGCGTTTAGCAGCTCCACACAGGTATGCGAACCGATATAGCCGGCGCCGCCGGTGACAAAAATCATGGGTGCTCGCCTCGTTGAAAGATCACAGCATCGTATCAGGCGAATGCTCCACGTCAAGACATGAGCAGGAAATGCTTGCTGATTTATCTCGTTTGTTTGGTTGAAGGAAACCAGCCAAATGAACCAACTAATGTGTGTTGTTACGACTGAGGTTTCTCTGGGGGCGATGATGTGGATACGCCGGAGAATTTTCTATGGAGAAGTTTTCGTCCGAGGATTGTAATTCCCAACGCGATACCGACCGAGAGCGGAACGAACAATGCAGCGGCGATATCTGAATTGTGCAGCCACCCCATCTCATGAAAGCCCTTGAAGATATAGGCCATGAGCCCGCTGAGATAGTAGGCAATCACGATCACCGACAAGCCTTCGACCGTGTACTGGAGGATGGCTTGGCTCTTCGTCGTCTTGTCGACGCTGGCCAAGAGCGTCAGATTCTGGGATTGGAGCATGAGATCGACGCGGGCGCGGATAATAGAGATCGTCCCTTCAAAGCCGCGGCCAAGGGTATCCATCCGCTTCAGGAGTTGTTGATAGCCCTCCGCGACCCCGGTAATCCCGCTGAGGACATACTCGGACATCGGGCGGTAGAGGGGAAGCGGCCGTTCGTTGAGTGACGCCAGCGTCCGATGCACGATCTTGTCGTAGGGAACAGAGGCGGACAACTCGAAATGCAACTTACCGGACAGCCGAGTCGTTTTTAACAAGTCTTGCGTCAGCCCATTCAGCCAACGCTGGAGAGTCAGGGTATCGGCGTGGCCGATATGTCCGCTGATGATTTCACGCTGCTTCAAGTGCACCTGCTCAAACTTATAGGCCTGATCGATCGCAGCGGAAAACAACGGCTTCTGCATGAGTATCAAATGATAGTAGGTTTCGATCCGAACTATGGCATCGACAATGTCTTTCAGATGAGACCTGCTGGACATCCCGGACCCGACACTGACCCAATAACGCTCGCGCCCATGCTCGTCTGGTGTAAAGCTGGTGACCAGCGAGGTCTCCTCATCGAGAATCCGGCTGCCATAGAGGACCGGACCGGGAAACTCCCGGCTAAACGCCTCACTGGTCGGCAAGGGCTCAGCCATCAATACGATATCAAGGTGGCATACTTCCACACCAAGCGGTGTGGCTGAAAACCGGTAGTCAGGAAAGGTCATCGGGCCAAAGGTCACCTCCCCAGCATAATCGGATGGCATATGCCAGATTTGATAACTGTAGTACTCCGTGTGCGCTTGCCAAATCACGATCAGCCGATCGCCCGTCGCCGCAGTCTTCATGCCATAGCCAAACGCGTCTTGGATGACCATCGCATCCGCTGAGACCTTGAAGGCCTCTAGGAAAGACCTGAACTCGTCACGACTCGCCGGCCGCTGCACCGGTGGATCGCTCATGCGAAATGTTTTGTAGTGTATGTGCGCAGGGGCGTGCAGCCGTTCGGCCCAAAGCATCTGCGGCCGCTCGTGCAGCTTCCGAATCAGCTCGCCGGCATCCGGATTGGTCGTCTCAGGCTCAATCATGCGATGACCCTGTGAGGTGAACAATGGAACGGGAAACGATGCCAGGCTACTGTCTTGCCAGCAAACCTGTCAACAGATAGTCAATCCAATATGCAATGAGAGGGACCTTGCGCGTCGTGGCACTCGCGTAGGCGGGTGTTGCTGTTGCTGACTAGGAACACGCCCCTTCCTGCCCGGTCTATCTGGTTCATCTGGTATGTGTGGTTCATCAGGTTGGTCCTGTTCAACCAAACAAACAAGACAGACCAAACAGATCAAATAACGGTTTTCTCACCCCATCAGACCCAGGACGTCGGACTCGCGGACGAGAACGAGTTCCTTCCCGTCCAGATCGACTTCGGTCGTTCCGTATTTTTCATAGAGAACCTGGTCGCCCGCTTTGAGGACCGTAGGCGTGAAGACCTTTTCCTCTTTCTTTTTAGCTTTACTACCCAACTTCTTTTCCGGGATTTCCCAGCGCCCCTCCCCCACGGCCAAGACCTTTCCTGCTACCGGTTTCTCCTTGGCCGTATCTGGGATGAACAACCCCCCGCTGGTCTTATCCTTGGCCTCCGACGGTTCGATCAGCGCCCAATCCTGTAACGGTTGAAATTCCATGGTGATTACTCCTCCTGTGGTTCAAGGGCCAGCGACAGGCTACGTCGTTTTCCTGACAGCGTCAACCCGACGAGGGTGAACTCGGAAACGGCGGGGTGGCAGAGCCCTTCGCTTTCGCCCGTATTATTCACGAAGGCTTCTACTGCAACCGCCAATATGAAAATCAGAACTGACTGCGGTATTCTTTCTTCGCGCCAGGATCATACATAGGGCGCTCGACCCCGCAAGCGCGATGGCGACGCACCTGGACGCGGGCGGGCTCGCCGCTCAGTTGGTCAACATACTGTTTCAAGTATACCTCGCTCCCTCACGGCTCCGCGCGCCCGTCTCGCCCGGCATCTCAGCGGTTTCGTCACGAACCCTCGTGAATAATGCGGGCTACGCCTCCCGGAACGGCCCTATCGGACTGTGCCAGGCGGAATCCTTCGGAAATTCCTCGCATT